>NZ_JBHVYI010000013.1:0-126080 GCF_042880975.1 Streptomyces sp. NPDC058289 | reverse complement strand
GCCCTTCGGCCGGGGGGCTCCGCCATGTCCCGGTTCCGCTACAGCCGGGCCCGGCTCCTTTTGAACACGCTCAAAGACCACTAGTTTTTGAACGTGATCAAACATGGGTGGGGATACGACACGTGGCTGGCCGATTTCGAGACCGAAGAGGAGCGCCGGGCCGAGCGCGGCGATCCGGAGTGGAAGCGGGCCGCCGCACTGCCTCCGGAGCTGGTCCGGAGCCTGCAGCGGTTCCAGGTCGGGGAGGACGGGGACGGCTCCGCACTGATCGGCAAGGCCGACCGGGCGGGTGACCCGGTGTACGCGCGGGCCGTACGCCTCTTCGTGGCGGAGGAGCAGAACCACGCGCGGATGCTGGCTCTGCTCCTGGAGGCCGGAGGCGCCGGAACCCTGGCCGGGCACTGGAGCGACACCGTGTTCGTCAGGCTGCGCAGGCTGCTGGGCCTGCGGGTGGAGCTGCTCGTGCTGATGGTGGCGGAGGTGGTGGCCCTGCGCTACTACCGGGCCGTGCGGGACGGGGCCGCCGACCCACTGGCCTCCGAGGTCGCCCGATTGATCCTCGCCGACGAGGAGCGCCACGTCCCCTTCCACTGCCTGCGCCTGCGCCTGCGCGAGGCCCTGGCACCCCTGCCCGCCCCCGCCCGCCGGGCGGCGGTCGCGGCCTGGCGGGCCATGCTCGCCGCCGCGGCCGCGGTGGTCGCGGTCGACCACGCCCCGGCCCTGCGCACCCTCGGCGTCGGCCGCCGCACCTTCGTGGCGGACACCGTCCGCGCCTCGGCGCCCATGGCCGCCGCCATCGCGGCCTCCGGCCCCCCTGACCCCGCAGGCCCCGTACGCGCCCCGAGGGGGCGCCTGCGGGCGCCCGCGGGGCGGTCCGGCCGCACCCTCGCAGCGCGTACGCGGCGGGGCCGCGGAGTGTGACCTTCGCCGCTCCTTCCGAGGGGGCTGTCCATGCCAGTTACCGGCAAGTAGCATGGAGAGGTGAGCGGGCGCTCAGCAATGAGCTCGCCCCCGCGCAGCAGTGCACACCCGCACCTGGAGGAGAGCCAACGTGCCTCGTACCGTCAGGGACGTCGTCTTCGTCGACGGCGTCCGCACCCCGTTCGGCAAGGCGGGCCCGAAGGGCATCTACAACGAGACCCGCGCCGACGACCTCGTCGTCAAGGCCATCCGGGAGCTGCTGCGCCGCAACCCGGACCTGGACCCCGCGAAGATCGACGAGGTCGCCATCGCCGCGACCACGCAGATCGGGGACCAGGGCCTGACGCTGGGCCGCACGGCCGGCATTCTCGCGGGCCTCCCGCAGTCCGTACCGGGCTACTCCATCGACCGCATGTGCGCCGGCGCGCTCACCGCCGTGACCGCCGTCGCGGGCGGCGTGGCCTTCGGTGCGTACGACGTCGCCCTCGCCGGCGGTGTCGAGCACATGGGCCGCCACCCCATGGGCGAGGGCGTGGACCCGAACCCGCGCTTCGTCTCGGAGAAGCTCGTCGACGAGTCCGCCCTGTTCATGGGCATGACCGCCGAGAACCTGCACGACAGGTACCCGACGATCACCAAGCTCCGCGCCGACGAGTACGCCGTGCGCTCGCAGGAGAAGGCCGCCAAGGCGTACGCCGACGGCAAGATCCAGCAGGACCTGGTGCCGATCTCGGTGCGCAACAACAACGAGGCGGCCGGCGAGACGGGCTGGGGCCTGGTCACCGCCGACGAGCCGATGCGTCCGGGGACCACCCTGGAGAACCTGGCGAACCTCAAGACCCCCTTCCGTACCCACGGCAAGGTCACCGCGGGCAACGCCGCCGGTCTCAACGACGGTGCCACGGCCGCGATCATCGCGTCCGAGGACTTCGCCCGCGAGAACAACCTCCCGGTCAAGATGCGCCTGGTCTCGTACTCCTTCGCGGGTGTCGAGCCGGAGGTCATGGGCTACGGCCCGATCCCGGCCACCGAGAAGGCGCTGGCGCAGGCCGGTCTGACGATCGACGACATCGGCCTCTTCGAGGTCAACGAGGCCTTCGCGGTCCAGGTCCTCGCGTTCCTGGAGCACTACGGCATCGCCGACGACGACGCCCGCGTCAACCAGTACGGCGGGGCCATCGCCTTCGGTCACCCGCTCGCCTCCTCCGGCGTCCGCCTGATGACCCAGCTGGCCCGCCAGTTCGAGGAGCAGCCGGAGGTCCGCTACGGCCTGACCACCATGTGCGTCGGCTTCGGCATGGGCGCCACGGTCGTCTGGGAGAACCCGAACTTCACCGCCGAGGGAGACAGCAAGTGAGCACCACCACCACTGAGCTCCTGAAGGGCGCGGCCGAGCTGTTCCCGGACGAGGTCGTCACGCGCGCGCTCGTGCGCCACCTGGACCTGCCCTTCGGCGCCGGGCGCTTCGCGCTCGTCACGCTGGACAACGGCCTGGACCACACCAAGCCGACCACCTTCGGCCCGCAGTCCCTCGCCAACCTGAACGCGGCGATCGACCAGGTCGAGCAGGAGGCCCTCGCGGGCTCCATCGTCGGTGCGGGCCTGACCGGCAAGCCGTTCATCTTCGCGGTCGGCGCCGACCTCAAGGGCGTCGAGCTGCTCAAGAAGCACGACGAGGCGCTCGCCATCGGCAAGGGCGGCCACGACGTCTTCAAGCGCCTCGCGGCGCTGGCCGTCCCCACCTTCGCCTACTACAACGGCGCGGCGATGGGCGGCGGTGTCGAGGTCGGTCTGCACTGCACCTACCGCACCGTCTCCAAGGCCATCCCGGCCTTCTCGCTGCCCGAGGTCTTCCTCGGCCTGGTTCCCGGCTGGGGCGGCTGCGCCCTGCTGCCGAACCTGATCGGCGCGGACCGCGCGGTCTCGGTCATCATCGAGAACTCGCTGAACCAGAACCGCCAGCTCAAGGGCAAGCAGGTCTTCGAGCTCGGCATCGCGGACGCGCTGTTCGACGGCGCGGACTTCCTGGAGCAGTCGCTCCTGTGGACGGCCCGCGTGCTGAACGGCACCACCGAGGTCGTGCGCGACGAGATCGACCGCGGCGAGGCCTGGGACGCGGCGGTCGCCCGCGGCCGCTTCATCGCCGACTCCAAGGTGCACGGTGCGGCCCCGGCCGCCTACCGCGCGCTGGAGATCATCGAGGCTGCCAAGGACGGCGACCTGCAGAAGGGCTTCGACGCCGAGGACACCGCGCTCGCGGACCTCATCATGGGCGGCGAACTGCGCTCCGGCATCTACGCCTTCAACCTGGTCCAGAAGCGCGCCAAGCGCCCGGCCGGCGCCCCGGACAAGAACCTGGCCCGCCCGGTCACCAAGGTCGGCGTCGTCGGCGCGGGCCTGATGGCCTCGCAGCTGGCGCTGCTGTTCCTGCGCCGCCTGGAGGTGCCGGTGGTCCTCACCGACATCGACCAGGAGCGCGTGGACAAGGGCGTGGGCTACGTCCACGCCGAGATCCAGAAGCTGCTCGGCAAGGGCCGCATCAACCAGGACAAGGCCAACCGCCTGACCGCCCTGGTGACCGGCGTCCTGGACAAGGCCGAGGGCTTCGCGGACGCGGACTTCATCATCGAGGCCGTGTTCGAGGAGATGTCCGTCAAGCAGAAGGTGTTCGCGGAGGTCGAGGCGGTCGCCCCGGCGCACGCGATCCTCGCCACCAACACCTCCTCGCTGTCGGTCTCGGAGATGGCCTCGAAGCTCCAGCACCCGGAGCGCGTGGTCGGCTTCCACTTCTTCAACCCCGTCGCGATCCTCCCGCTGCTGGAGATCGTCCGCGGCGAGCAGACCGACGACGCCTCGCTGGCCACGGCCTTCGGTGTCGCGCGGAAGCTGAAGAAGACCGCGGTCCTCACCAAGGACGCCCCGGCGTTCGTCGTGAACCGCATCCTGACCCGTTTCATGGGCGAGATCCAGAACGTCATCGACGAGGGCACCCCGGTGGTCACCGCCGAGAAGGCCATCGAGCCGCTCGGCCTGCCGATGTCCCCGCTGGTGCTCCTGGAGCTCGTCGGCCCGGCGATCGGTCTGCACGTCTCCGAGACCCTGAACCGCGCCTTCCCGGAGCGCTTCACGGTGTCCCCGAACCTGGCGGCCGTGGTCAAGGCCGGCAAGCGCGGCTTCTACGTCTACAACGCGGAGAACGGCTTCAAGCCGGAGCTGGACCCCGAGGTCGCCGCCCTCCTCGTACAGGGCGACGTCGTCCTGACCGAGGAGCAGGTCCGCGACCGCGTCCTGGACGCGGTGGCACAGGAGATCGGCCTGATGCTGGAGGAGGGTGTCGTGGCCGAGGCCCAGGACATCGACCTCTGCCTCATCACGGGCGCGGGCTGGCCCTTCCACCTGGGCGGGGTCACCCCGTACCTGGACCGCGAAGGCGTCTCCGAGCGGGTGAACGGCAAGAAGTTCCTGGCGCCGGGCGTGGCGAGCGTTCCCGCGTAACGAGCGACAGCCGGTAGCACGAAGAGCGGGCCGTACGGGAGGAGATCCCGTACGGCCCGCTCTTTCACGTCTGCCGGCTCACTGCTCGCACTGCTCGCACTGCTCGCACTGCTCTGACTGCTCGATCTCGTCTACCGGCTCACTGCTCGAAGATGCCGATCCCGTTGGCCACGGGCCGCTCCGAGGGCTCCGCACCATCGGCCCCGCGCGGGGTGTTGCGCAGCTCGTCGCGCACGATCATCGTGGTCGAGCCGCCGCCGTCGAACATCAGGGCGTCCCGCGCCCCGAGCGAGGCCATGAGCTTGGCCGTCTGCATGACCGTGGCGCCCGCGTCCACCCCCGGCGCCCGGCCGTCGATGGTCACCAGGAGCAGGCTTCCGTTCCGGGTGACGCCGACGGCGGTCCGCGGGGCCGTCTTCGTGGGCGAAGTCGGCTCGCCGATGTCGGGGACTCCGTCGCGCAGCAGCCGGTAGCGGCCGCCCACCGCCGTCTCGACGGGACCGGGGACCACCGCTCCGGACGCGTCGTTCATGACGAAGGAGGTGGTGAGCGCGGAACCGGGCTGGGCGTTCGTGCGCAGCCATTCGGTGCCGGTTCCGATCCCGTAGAGGGTGCTGCCGTTCTTGGGAACGGCGCCTCCGGCGGGTTTGCGGACGCTCGTCACCCGGCCGTCGGCGTCGAGCAGGACCTCCATGCTGCCCGGCGGGCCGGGGGGCGTGCGCTCTCCCCACTCCGGGGTGAAGGCCACGAGCTCGTCGGTGTCCGTGCACAGCCCGCCGTACGGTTCCTGCATCGGCTCCTCCGTGACGGCCAGGAGGTCACCGCCGACGCCCCCGCAGCCGAGGACGCGACCGGGCACCCGGTTGATCCCGTCCAGTTCCTGGGGCACGCCGTCGTCCGAGACCACCACCCCGTCGGTGGAGACCTCGTCGACCCGGGCGCTGAGCTTGCCGCGGTTGTAGCCCAGGAGCAGGGTGGGCCGGCCCTTGATCGCCTCGCTGAGGACCTTGCCGCCCTCGGTGTAGAGGCCGAGGGGGTCTCCGTCGTAGCCGGCGTAGCTCTTGCCGGTGCTGATGTCGAAGAAGGAGGCGTTGACGGCGGCCAGCGCCCCGAAGGACTCGGCCATCTTGCGCACCGTCTCGGCGTGCGCCACGGCAGGGCCGTGCATGCCCGCCACCCTGACCTTGGCGTCGGGACGGATGGTCAGGACCCGCACGTGCGAGGCTTCCTCGCCGTCGAGCTTGCGGACGGACTCCTTGTACGTGACCCCTTCGGGCAGCCGGAGGTCCTCGGGCTGCGAGCCCGAGGGGGCCGGGTCGTCCGGGATCCGGGGAGCCGCCGTGCATCCCGCGAGGGTGACGGTCACGGCCAGCGCGGCGGCGGCGAGCCGCGTGCGCCTAGCCACGGACGGCGCCCAGCGCGCCGGGAGACGCACCGAGGTCGCCGACGCGGACGACCACGTGACCCTCGGCCATGTGCCCGTCCCGGTCCTCGTAGGTGCACACGAAGCGGTCGTAGCCGTGGAACGAGTGGGGGGCCTGGTAGGTGACCGTGCCGTCGGGGGAGCATCCGAGCATGCCGTACCGGGCGAGGGTCACTCCGGTCACCCGCAGTCCCTCGGTGCCGCCCGCCGGCAGCGACACCACTTCGCCGGGGTGCAGGTCCAGGCGTCGCGCCGGGATGCTGTGGCGGCGCACGTAGTAGCCCTTGTCCTCGATGCCCGAGGAGGCGGAGAGCTTGTCGCCCTGGAAGGGCATGACGCCGACGACCGCGCGCGGCACCACGACCGCGCCGTCCGAGCCCTCGTCCAGGACGCGTACCACGAGGGTCGCGGTGGCCGGCTCGTCGCCCGACGCGAAGACCGCGTAGCGGCCGTTGGGCAGCTTGCGCAGGCCCTGGAGGTCCTCGACGACCACTCCGTCCTCGAGGCTCTCGCCGAGGATGTAGCCGTACGTGCGGAACGCTCCGCCCGACGGGGTCACCGTCATGGCGATCTGGAACTGCGCGCCCGGCACCAGGGGGTACGCCGGGTCCGCCGTGGAGAGCACGTCGAGCACCCCGGTGTACGGCCCTTGAGTGGCCCAGGCTCGGACCAGGGGGAACCAGTTCCCGCTCACTTCATGCCTCCCGCGACACGTGTCTTGGTCATCTGATCGAAGACGGCGTCGTCGAGGAACTCCACCACCTGGTCCGCGTCGAAACCCGTCTCCAGGTTCCGGAAGAACTGCGCGGGCAGCATGCCCTGCACCAGCAACTGGCTCGCGACGAACCGGGAGCACTCCAGCGCCCCGCGGCTGCGCAGGTGCACGTGGTCGGCCACCCCGCCCGGGTAGTTGGGGTGCTCTCCCGGCTCGAGGTACACGAAGAGGCTCTTGGTGCCGTCCGGACCGAGCCGGCGCCACCAGCCGGTGCTCCACTCGTTCAGGTCGATCAGCGGCACGGTGAGCTCGACCGCCACCTCGCGCATCGCGGCCGGGTACATCATCAGGGGCCGGCGCATGTTGCCGAAGCGGTCGAAGATCCGGGGTTCGTGGCTGGTGACGAGCACCGGGTGGGCACCGCGGTCCCGCGCCTCGTTCACGTAGCGCCGCAGATCGCTCTGGAACTCGCCGAACGGCTCGGTGTACCGGCCGGGCCGCTCCTGCATGTCGCTGAGGCCGAAGGAGACGACCAGGAGGTCCTCCGGCTTGATGGTGTCCAGGATCCGGTCGAGGTGTCCGCCGTCCACGAAGCGCTTGGTGCCGGCGTCGGCGCGGGCGCAGTTGACCACCTCGACGCCCTGCAGGAACAGGGGGAGCGACTGCCCCCATCCGGCCATGGGCGCCATGCTGCGCCGGCGACTGCAGACCGTGGATCCGCCCGCCAGGTATATCGCCGTCATCGTGCGACCTTCACGTCTCTCAGAACTCCCCGAATCCGCGTTCCCCGAAGTGCAGCCGGGCCCGCTCGTCACCCACGAAGTTGGAGTCCATCGTGTCGATGACCTTGAAGGCGCGCTCGCAGTTCGAGGTGTCGCGCAGGATGAAGAAGTCGTCCACGCGCTGCTTGTACTGAGGCTCCAGCTGGAAGTTCCGCTCGAGGACGCCGATGATCTCCTGCACCGCGTGGTCGACGGTCCGGCAGGCCGGGCCGAAGCCGTCCCTGTCGATGTCGAAGTACCCGCGCTTGTAGTGCTTGCTGTAGAAGGACTCGTCGTCGAAGTTCGTGTACACGACCGGCTTGCCCATGTAGGCCACGTCGAAGAACACCGAGGAATAGTCGGTGACCATCATCGAGCACTCGCGCATGGCCAGCTGCACGTCGCGGCCCGTGGAGGACACGATGATCGACGGGTGCTCGATCTTGAAGTGCTGGAGGTAGGGCCGGATCTCGTAGTGCGGCATGAACTCCAGCTCGACCCCGTGGTACTGGAGCGCGGCGAGCAGTCGCTCGTTGCGCAGCAGGGACGAGAAGAAGCGGTAGTACTCGGACGCCGCGAACGGGATCTCGGGCTTGGCGGCCTTGTTGTACGAGGGCGCCACGATGTCGCGGCGCCAGGTGGGCATGACCAGGACCCGCCGGAGCCCCGGCACCGGCTCCAGCGCGTCGAACCGGGGCATGCCCGTGGCGGCGACGCGCTCGTAGCCGTAGCCGCAGTGCTCGGCGGTGTAGGACCGCTCGCTGCGGCCCGTGCTGAGGACCATGTCGACGTTGGTGGTCTGGCCGTGGATCGAGGCGACGACGTCGTTGTAGCCCACGCCGTGCCCGAGGAACACGCGCTTGTAGCGCAGCAGGTCGCCGTAGCCGCGCAGGAAGGAGCGCTTGTTGAGGCCCGGGAAGCCGAGGTAGGCCTCCAGGTCGTAGGAGTTGATCAAGCGCTCGGCGTGCAACAGGTACGCGCGGTGCTTCCACGAGAGCCTGTCGATGACCTGCCCGTACTGGGCGACCTTGTCCCAGTCGTGCGCGTCCCGGTTGATCGAGTAGTAGATCTTGCGCTTGGGCTGGTTCAGCCGGATCCACTTGAAGAGGTGGTAGCTGTTGTCCTGGGCGGTGTCCTCGCGTTCACCGATGATCCAGATGCCCCGGCCGTGCAGGTAGGGGTAGGTCAGCCAGTACATGAAGCGGGTGCGCCAGCCCGGACGGCCCGGGAGGGAGTTGCGCAGCTCCTCGCGGAAGCGGTGCATCTTGTCCTTGCGCCGGGCCGAGAAGCCCTTCACCCACCGCGCGGTGACCTGCTCCTCCTCGTCGATCGACAGGATGAAGCGCTGCTTGCCCGAGGTGTGCACCCCCTTGAAGCGGTGCAGGTTCATACGGGCCGCGAGCTTGATGTCGTGGTGGCGGTCCTCGTCGAGGACCCGGATCACCATGGTCAGCTCGGTGTTGGCCAGGGCGTTGAGCGCGGACGGGCGCGCCGTGGCGCGCCAGCCGGAGAACCAGTCCTGGTTCTTGCGGGTACGCCAGCGGTCGCGGCGGTAGACCTGCTCGACGGGGAGCGCCACCTCGCGCCGTCCGTCGGAGAACACCAGCTGGATGCGGTTGGTGTACTGGGTGTCGATGTCGACGCCGGAGATCACGAGGAGGCCCTCGAGCTGGATCTCGTCGCCCTTCCAGAGGAAGGTCTCCATGACGGCGTTGGACCGCGGGACGCGCAGCAGCTTCGTCTCCACCGGGTCGCTCGCGAGCCGCCGGTAGATGCCTTCGTCGTCGAGGAAGAGCCGGGGCAGGAACTCCGGGGCGCCCAGCGGGTCGGCGAAGAGCTCGAGGTTGCCCGTCACGATCGCGTGGTGCTGGACCTTGGACTGCGGGTGCGTGGCGTACTGCAGGATGATCTCGTCGGGGATCTTGCCGTAGACCGACGCGAGCAGGGGAAGGACCCCGGCGAGCTCCGTCTTGCTCATGATGCGGTGCATGTTGCGCACGTAGGGCTGGAGCGAGCGGACGACGAAGCGGTGGGCCAGGCGGACGACCCGGGGCGGTGCGCCCTGGACCGACGTCAGGACGTACTCGGCCAGCCGGACCCGGTCCACCGCCTTGGCGGGGTCGTTCCAGGGACGGTCGAAGAGCGAGTTCTGCTTCTCTTCCTCGCGCTCGAAGAAGCGGGCGCCCGGTGCGACGGTCACGGTCTTCGTGAACAGCAGGGCCGGGACGGTGAACCAGTCGTCCTCGAGGCCGTGGCCCGGGCCGCACCGGAAGCCGTGCTCCCGCACGAAGGAGGTCTTGAAGAGCTTGCCGCCGAGCCGGGTCGAGAAGACGAGGTACGGGGCGTCGGCCAGCTTGCGGATGGCGCCCTTGGTGGTGAAGTAGCGCTCCCACGGCTCGTCCTTGCCGAGCCACGGGCCCGGGAAGTTGTCCGCCACGCCGACGACGGCGTCGGCTCCCTTGGCCTTGCGGGCCGCCGTGAGCAGCCGGCCCACGGAGTCCTCGCCGAGGATGTCCCGGGCCCGCGCGAACATCACGTAGGGGGCGGCGACGTACTGCAGGCCGTTCTCGAAGGCGATGCGCGCGCCGAGGCTGTGCTGGGTGACGACCATCGCGTTCGGGTAGTAGGCGGCGAAGGCCGCCAGCTGCTGGGCGGTGGTGTCGTTCGAACCGTCGTCGACGAACACCACCTGGGTGTTCCCGAAGCTGCCCTGGGCCACGAGGGAGGAGAGGAACTCGCGCAGGTGGTACTCGTCGTTGTGGCACAGGACCACGAGCGCCGCGGCGTACTGCTCGGGGGGCTGGACGGGTCCGGTCGGTTGGGCGTCCTGCCACCACAGCCAGGGGGTTCCCCGGTCGGAGGACTTGGCCTGCAGTTCCTCGGTCTCGGGGCGCAGGCCCAGGTTCCCGCTGATGGTCTCGTAGACCTCGTGGACGCCCTTGGCGGAGGCGTAGCGCAGGCTGGTGGCGTCGAGTCCGCTGACGTTGAGGGCCGTGGAGGCCCGTTCGCCGTCGTGCCGGAGCTGGACGAAGAAGTTCCAGTGCCCCGCGCGGTCGGCCTTGTCCAGGGTGGAGGTGAGGTCGACGGTGGCGTGGTAGCGGATCCACTCCGCGTCGATCTCCACGCTGGAGACGGGGAAGTGGTAGTCGGTCTTGGAGCTGCGGCGCCGCAGCACCGCGATGAGCTCGACCTTGTCCTCGGGGCGGACCCGGCCGAACTGGTTGCGTATCGCGCCCGCTATGTGCAGTTCGCCGTCGACCAGCTCGACCGAGGTCGCCTGGTTGTAGAGCCGGGCTTCGGCGAGCTTCTGGCCGGTCAGGTCGAGCTCGGTGACCTCGAGGAAGCGCTCGGCGTCGGGGTGGCGGAGCAGCGACCCGGACCAGAACACCCGCCCGTCCCGCTCCACGACGTCGGAGCTGATGACGCTGCGGCGCCGCATGTAGTCGGCGGCCGACACGGCGATGTCGACGCGGCCGTGCATCAGGCCGAAGGCGCGTACCCGCTCCATGGGCCCGCACAGCTCGTAGGTGGTGGGCTCCAGGGTGCGCAGGTACGGGGCCACGGCCGCGAGGAACCCGTTGCGGTAGTTGCGGTCGCCGCTGCGGAGCTCGGGGGTGTACAGGCGCAGGTCGTGCGAGAGGAACTTGGCGGCCTTGCGGGCCAGCAGGTCGGGCCGGCCGACGCTGTGCAGGAAGCTGTCGGTGTACTGGTGCACCAGGATGCGGTCGCCGATGCTGCGCAGTTCGTGGCGACGGTTGGTGATCGAGGGCTGGTCGGACTCCCGCTCCCACATCCACCGGTAGACGGGGGTGGCGAGGATGGTGAACGAGCGCGCGTGGAAGTTCGCGACCGTGGAGAAGTACGTGTCCTCGAAGTAGACGCCCTCGGGGAAGCGGATGCCGAAGTTGTTGAGGTAGTCCCGCCGGTACAGCTTGCCGGCGGCGATCGGGTCCTCGAAGAGCTCCGGCATGGCCGACAGGCCCCCGACCGTCTGGTCGGCGGGATACAGCTGCGGCTGCCAGACGGTGACCTCGTCGGTGGCCTGGTTGATGCGCACGACGCGGCCGGCGGTGACCTCCGACCCCGTGGCGACGGCGGAGGAGAGCAGGGTCTCGACGGCCTTGAGCGGCAGCTCGTCGTCCGCGTCGAGGAACATCACGAACTGGCCGGAGGCCGCTTCGATGCCGTTGTTGCGGGGTGCGCCGCAGCCGCCGCTGTTGTGCGGCCGCTCGATGATGCGGACCCGGGGGTCCTGGGCGGCGAACTGGCGGGCGACGCCCCGCGTGCCGTCGGTGGAGCAGTCGTCTACGACGAGCACCTCGATGCCCCGGTGCGTCTGGGCCACCGCCGACTGGATCGCCCGGGCGAGCGTGGCGCTCGCGTTGAAGGCCGGGATGACGATCGTGACGCCGTACGGAGAGATGTCGACCGGGAAACTCATCTGGGGTGGCGCTCTCGTTCGGCGTAGTCAGGTCGCTGCGAGTTCTGCGAGGGGATCTGGGCCAGCTGCATCGTGTCGGTCACGCTGCCCGTGAACTGATCCGTGTAGGCCCGCGGGAACGGCTCGAAGCCGGGGTCCTCGTACGGCTCGGGCGCGGGGAACATCTGGGCGGGATCGATCGCGTTCAGGTCGTCCTCGCCACGGCGCCGGTGGCGTCCTGCATGCAGGTGCGGGGCGATGGAGCCGGCCCTGGACGGGATGTTGCCCGGGTCGAGGCGTTCCATCGTGCGCGTGAAGTCGCGGGTGGAGAGCCAGAACTTGAACATGATCACGAGCTCGAAGCCGCCCATCAGCACGGCGGACACCGCGGTGGTCCACAGGATGTGACCGATGACGGGGCCCACGATGAAGATGAACATCTGGAACTCGATGCCGCTGATGAGGTGCGGCCGGATGCGGCTCTGCACCAGGGCGTGGCGGAACCGTGCGTACCAGGGGAAGCTCTCGCGGAACTGCTGGTGGAGGTCGATGACCTCGGCCTGCTCGACCTGCGCGGTCTCCCGCTTGAGCTCGTCGGCCTGGCCGAGGGGGTTCTCCCGCAGGAGGTCCTCGATGAAGACGACCTTCCGCTCCTCCTCCTCGATGCCCTCCTCGGCCTGGCGGGCGAGCGTGACGGCCTCGATCTTGTTACGCATGGACATGCGCATCTTGTAGATCTGGAGGGCGTCGACGTAGCGGAGCATGTCGAGGAAGATCACGACGAGGGCCGCGAGGAGGTAGACCTCTTCGTCGTGCTGCAGGAACTGCCCGCCCATCAGGGCCAGCGCGCAGAAGAGCACACGGATGCGGTCGAAGACGTAGTCGAGCCAGCCGCCGAAGATGGTGCCGTTGCCCTTGAGGCGGGCGAGCTTTCCGTCGATGCAGTCGAGGATGAAGCTGATGTGGTACAGCCCCGCGCCGATGCACAGGGAGAGCCAGTCGCCCTGGAGGAAGAAGTAGGCCGAGCCGAGGCCGACGTAGAGCGCGGCCCACGTCACGCGGTTGGGCGTCACGAAGTTCCAGCGCGCGAACACGCAGACGAGGCGGGTCGCGATCGGATCGACCAGAAGGACCGTCCACCAGGCGTCCCGTTTCTTGCACGTGAGCTTCTGGACGGCCTTCAGTGACAGCTTGGACATAACCCCTCAGTCGTCAACGGCGCGAACCTGGTCAACAGAGCGCCTGCGCCCACCCCACGAGACACGAAAGCGAGCGCCGCCCCCGTGACGCCGAACGTTCACCTATGGTCCAGGTAAATGGGCGCTGAATGACCATAACAAGTCACGCGTGGCACCATCCAGCACGCAAGGCGAGCACTGCTGTGCTTAAACCTGCATATCCGGGACTTAAACGATCCTTAGTGGACAGTCCACGGAGTGAACTCCAAGCCCTGAGATCCCAGTTGTTGGCGCGCCACGCGGAGCGTTCCGTCCATTCCCACTGTGGCGATCACCACACGGCCCCGGCTGTCGAACGCCGCCGCGGGCGGAACCACCGAGGGCTCCCCGGATTCTTCCCACCACACCCCGATGTCCGGTCGCCCGTCCGGGTGCGCACCGATCGCCGTCACTCCTCCGGTGCCCTCGCGCACGAGCACCGTGCAGCCCCAGCCCTGGATGTCGGCTCCCGCCACCCCGGCGACCGGCCCGATCCCCTCCGGCCCGCCGAGGCCTATCGGCACCTGCGCGCCCGGCCACCAGACGCAGACCTCGTTGCTGCCCGCGTAGCGGAAGCGCACGACTCCGCCCTCCGGGGCCACGGAGAGGCTGCCCGGGTACGGGCTCACGGGAATCCGCCGGTTCTCCACCCAGGCCGCCTTCACGTCCTGCTGGAAGAAGTGCCCCGCGGAGGCGGTGTCGCGCGCCCTCGCCACCAGCTGCACCCCGCCCTGCGCGGCCGGGAAGGCGACCAGCTCGTCGGCCACCCGCAGCCCGCCCAGCGCTTCCCAGCCGGTCATGCGGCCCTTCGGGGTCTGCCGCCGCACGCTGACGCTGTGCCCGAAGTTGCGCACGAACACGTGCAGGACGCCGTTCGCGTCGAAGGTGGCCACGGGGAAACCGGTTTCCCGGGCCATCTGCCAGCTCGACGCGTTGGGATTGCCGACCGTGGTCCAGGGGCCGAGGGGCCGGCCCGTCTGGTACTGGGCGGCGTACACCACCTCGACGTCGGAACCGCTGTCCTTGCGCTTGGTCCGGCTCAGGCCGATCAGGTACGCGTAGCCCTCGGGACCCCGCAGCACGGTCAGCGCCGGCATCAGCTCCGGGCCCTGGAGCAGTTCCGGTCCGCTCCAGCCTTCGGCCTCGGTGCGTCCCTCGGTCCAGCGGACCACGCCGGCAGCCGTCGGCAGGTACGCGGACAGTCGCCCGTCCTTGCCCGCGAGCAGCCACTGGGACGGTCTGGGGTAGCGGGAGCAGGCCGCGGCGGGCAGCGCCGGGTCCGCGCCGGCCCGACGGCAGTCCACGAACACGGGGGTGCCGACGGCAAGCTGATAGCGGCGTGCGGCCCGGAGCGTGCTGCGCGCCACCTGGCCGCGGGCGGCCGGCTCGCTGACGATCGGGAGTTTGCGCTCGCGGTCGAAGTCGGTGTGCACGGGGTCCGGATCGAGGGTGCGTACGCGCACGGGTTCGATCTCGTGGAGGACGTCGAGGATCTGGTTCGTGAGATTGCCGTCCGCCGCGTACAGGAGGAACGGTTCCCCGGGGAACCTGCACCCGCGCCGCTTCGCCTGCGCCACGGCCGCTTCCATCGCACGCTGCTCGGCGGGTGCGCCGCCGTCGAGCCAGACCAGTTCGATCACCGATCCGGCCGGTTCCGAGTTGATCAGGGGCACGGCGTCGGCGGGGCCGGCGACGACGATGGCCACCGTGGATGCCAGGCCCGCCTGTGTGGGAGAACCCTGCCGAAGCTGCTCGCCAGAGGCGTCACCGCGTCGCGCACGACGTCCGGTATTTCGGGCCATGGCTCCCACTCCCCCTCCCCCGCGCTGTGGGGACTCCGCTATTTTCCGCATCACGGCCGACCAGGAGGACGATAAGCGCACTCCCATTCGACTCGGAAATCTGCTTATAGTGCAGCGGCATCCGGCCACCTTTGCCCGCTGCCCTCCGACCCAGGGCCCCGAGGATTCGAGCAGTATGACCCAAGACACCACCGTACGCAGTCGTAGGCGAACCGGAGGGCGCGGGGTGCGTCCGCGCAGACGGCGCGTCTTGAGGATCGTCCTCCTCGTACTGGTCCTGCTGCTGCTCGGCGCCGCCGGCACCGGCTGGTGGGCGTACAACCACCTCAACGGGAACATCGACAGCGTCGACCTGGACCAGGCGATCGGTGTCGACAACCGGCCGGCGAAGGTCCCGGACAGCGGGCAGAACATCCTCGTGCTCGGCTCCGACTCGCGCGCAGGCGCCAACGGTGAGCTCGACAAGGGCGATGTCAGCGGCTCTCGCTCGGACACCAACATGCTGGTGCACATACCCGAGGGCCGCAAGAAGGCCACCGCGATCAGCATCCCCCGCGACACCCTGGTGACCCGGCCGGAGTGCAAGGACAAGAACGGCAAGTCGATCGCCGGCGCGAACCGCGTCATGATCAACAGCATCATCGGCACCGGTGGCCCGGCCTGTGTCGTCAAGACCGTCGAGCAGATGTCCGGCATCCGCGTCGACCACCTCGTGAAGGTGGAGTTCGCCGGCTTCAAGGAGCTGGTGGACGCGCTCGGCGGCGTGGACGTCACCCTCGACAAGCCCATCAAGGGCGGCCTGAACCTCGACGCGGGCACGCACCGCCTGAACGGCACGGACTCGCTCAAGTTCGTCCGCACCCGCCACGGTTACGGGGACGGCAGCGACCTCGGACGCATCGACCTGCAGCAGAAGTTCATGATCGCGATGCTGTCCGAGATCAAGAAGCAGGACGTCCTCAGCAGCCCGGCCCGGCTCTACAAGCTCGCCGACGCCGGCACCAAGGCGCTGACCACCGACGCCGAACTCGACTCCCTCAAGGGCCTGTCGGACTTCGCCCAGAGCATGAAGGGCGTGGATCCGGAGACCATGGAGACGATCATGCTCCCGGTCGCCTACGACAAGATCGACATCAACCGCGTCGTCGCCGTGGAGCCGCAGTCCGGCCAGCTGTGGGAGGCCCTGCGCAAGGACCAGCCGATCCCGGCCTCGGCCAAGAAGTCCCCCGCCACCGGCGGCTGACCGCCGCCCCCTCCGGCTCGTAGCCCCGGCCCCCCATGGGAGCCGGGGCTCGTCGGCGTTACGAGCCGTCGCCACCCAGGACCGCGCGCCAGTCGCCGCTCGCGTGCCACTGCCCCGGCGGGTACTCGAACTGCACCTCGCCGAGGAGTACGAACCCCGCCGCGCGGCATACCGCGTTGGACGCCGGGTGGTCGACGGACGGGAAGGCGTGCAGGTGGCGGCGGGTGCCGTGGACGCCCGCATGGGCGACGAGCGCCCGGGCGGCACGGGCCGCGAGCCCCCGGCCCTGGAACTCGGGAAGGATGCTCCAGCCTGCCTCATAGACCTCCTCGTCCTGCCAGACCCGCTCCCAGAAGCCGATGCTGCCCACGCTCTCCCCGTCGGCCACGACCCGGAACATCCGCCCGGCCCCCGGCTCCCGGGCGCTCAGCGCCAGGTAGCGCCGGTGCCGGTCCCGGAGCTTGGCCTCGGGCTCCGGGCCACCCAGGTGCTCCGTCATGGCCGGCTCGTTCTTGCGCAGCAGCAGCCAGAAGTCGTCTTCCGCCCAGGGTTCCAGTCCTACGGTGATCTCCATGACCTCACCGTAGGACGGGGTCATCGGCCCTCGCGCGCCGGGTTCGGGGTCATGCCCTCGCCCCGGCCCAGCCGGCTGTGCTGCCTCCCGTAGAGGAAGTAGACGACGAAGCCGATCACCATCCAGATCCCGAAGCGCAGCCAGGTCTCGGCCGGCAGGTTCAGCATCAGCCAGACCGACGCGGCGATCGACACGATGGGCACGAACGGCACCCACGGAGTGCGGAAGGACCGGTGCAGGTCGGGCCGGGTGCGGCGCAGGACCATCACGCCGAGCGCGACGACGACGAAGGCGAAGAGGGTGCCGATGTTCACCAGGGTCGCCAGCTCGTTGATGCTGGTGAACCCGGCGACGATGGCGATGATCACGCCGAGCAGGATCGTCGGCCGGTAGGGCGTACGGAACTTCGGGTGGGTCCGCGAGAAGAAGCGCGGCAGCAGGCCGTCGCGGCTCATCGCGAAGAACACCCGGGTCTGGCCGAGCAGCAGGATCATGCACACGGTGGTCAGGCCCACGGCGGCGCCGAAGCTGATGATGCCCCCGTAGACCGGATGGCCGGCGGATTTGAAGGCGTCGGCCAGCGGGGCGCTGACGGAGAGCTCCTTGTAGTTCTGCATGCCGGTCACCACGATCGACACCGCCACGTAGAGCACGGTGCAGATGATCAGCGAGCCGAGGATGCCGCGCGGCATGTCCCGCTGCGGGAGCTTGGTCTCCTCGGCGGCGGTGGCCACCACGTCGAAGCCGATGAAGGCGAAGAAGACCACGGAGGCGGCGGTGAAGATGCCCATGACGCCGAAGTTGGTGGGCTCGTAGCCGAAGAGCAGCTGGACGAGCGGGGCATCCAGTCCGGAGCCGCCCGTCTGTGGTTCGGCCGGCGGGATGAACGGCGTGTAGTTGGACTTCGTGATGAAGAACAGGCCCGCGATGATCACGATGAGCACCACCGTGACCTTGATCGCGACGACCACCGCGGTGATCCGCGCGGACAGCTTCACCCCGACGACCAGGATCACGGTCAGGACCAGGACCAGGAGGAAGGCGAGCAGGTCGAAGCTGCCGCCCGGAACGTCGGGTCCCTGGAGCGAGGCGGGCAGGTGGACGCCGGCGTTGTCCATGAGCGAGCGGACGTACCCCGACCAGCCGACGGCGACGACCGCGGTGCCGAGCGCGAACTCCAGCACGAGGTCCCAGCCGATGATCCAGGCGGGCAGCTCGCCGATCGACGCGTACGAGAAGGTGTACGCGGATCCGGCCACCGGGACGGTCGAGGCGAACTCCGCGTAGCACAGGGCGGCGAGTGCGCACACGATGCCGGCGGCCACGAACGCGAGGGCGGTGGCGGGGCCGGCGGTCTCCTTGGCGACCTTGCCCGTGAGGACGAAGATGCCGGTGCCGATGATCACACCGACGCCGAAGACGGTCAGGTCCCAGGAGGAGAGCGACTTCTTGAGCGCGTGTTCCGGCTCTTCCGTGTCGAGGATCGATTGTTCGACTGATTTGGTACGGAAGGGACCGTTCAGGTTCCTACTCACCGACGCACCTCCGCAGGGCAGACCGCATCGAAACGAAACGGGCCGGAAGGCCCACCCTCCAAGGGTGAACCTCCCGGCCCGTGGCGTGCAACCGCAGATGATCAGTCGCAGGCCGCTCGCAGGTCGGACGGCGCGGGGGGCCGCGCTCAGTCGACGGCGGCGGCCGGCTCGCTGTCGTAGCGCCCGTCCAGCTTGGCCACCAGGCCGGTGACCTGCCGCGCGATGTCCGGAGCGGTCAGACCGATCTCGGCCATGACCTCCTTGCGCGTGGCGTGGTCCAGGAAGCGCTGCGGAATGCCGAAGTCACGCAGCGGTACGTCGACCCCGGCGTCGCGCAGCGCCTGCGCGACGGCGGAGCCCACACCGCCGGCGCGGCTGTTGTCCTCGACGGTGACGACCACGCGGTGACGGTCGGCGAGCGGGGCCAGGGCCTCGTCCACCGGCTTGACCCAGCGGGGGTCGACCACGGTCGTGGAGATGCCCTGCTTGTCGAGCAGGTCGGCGATCTCCAGGCACATCGGGGCGAGTGCGCCGACCGAGACGAGCAGTACGTCCGGCCGGGTGACCTCGTCGGCCGGACGGCGCAGCACGTCCATGCCGCCGATCCTGCCGACGGCCGGGACGGCCGGGCCGACGACGCCCTTGGAGAAGCGCACGACCGTCGGCGCGTCCTTCACGAGGACGGCCTCGTTGAGCTGGGCGCGCAGCTGCTCGGCGTCGCGCGGGGCGGCCAGGCGCAGGCCCGGGACCACCTGGAGGATGGACATGTCCCACATGCCGTTGTGGGAGGCGCCGTCGGTTCCGGTGACACCGGCGCGGTCCAGGACGAAGGTGACCCCGCACTTGTGCAGGGCCACGTCCATCAGGACCTGGTCGAAGGCACGGTTGAGGAAGGTCGCGTACACCGCGAAGACCGGGTGGGCGCCGCCGGAGGCCAGACCCGCCGCCGAGGTGGCGCCGTGCTGCTCGGCGATGCCGACGTCGAAGATCCGGTCCGGGTAGGCGTCGGCGAACTTCTTCAGGCCGACGGGCTGGAGCATGGCCGCGGTGATGGCGACGATGTCCTTGCGGTCCCTGCCGAGCTTGACCATCTCGTCGGCGAAGACGGAGGTCCAGCTGGCGGCGTCGGTGGAGACGGGCAGGCCGGTGTCCGGGTGGATCACGCCGACGGCGTGGAAGCGGTCCGCCTCGTCCTGGACGGCCGGCTCGTAGCCCCGGCCCTTCTGGGTGAGGCAGTGCACGATGACCGGTCCGCTGAAGCGCTTGGCGCGCTGGAGGGCCGATTCCAGGGCCTCGATGTCGTGGCCGTCGATGGGCCCGATGTACTTCAGGCCCAGGTCCTCGAACATGCCCTGCGGGGCGATGAAGTCCTTGAGGCCCTTCTTGGCGCCGTGCAGGGTCTCGTAGAGGGGCTTCCCGACGACCGGGGTGCGCTCCAGGAGGTCCTTGCCGCGGGCCAGGAAGCGCTCGTAGCCGTCCGTGGTGCGCAGGGTGGCCAGGTGGTTCGCGAGGCCGCCGATGGTGGGGCCGTACGAGCGCTCGTTGTCGTTGACGACGATCACCAGGGGGCGGTCCTTGGCGGCCGCGATGTTGTTCAGCGCCTCCCAGGCCATGCCGCCGGTGAGGGCTCCGTCGCCGATGACCGCCGCGACGTGGTGGTCCTCCTTGCCGAGCACCTCGTTGGCCTTCGCGAAGCCGTCGGCCCAGCCCAGCACGGTGGACGCGTGCGAGTTCTCGATCACGTCGTGCTCGGACTCGGCGCGCGAGGGGTAGCCCGACAGGCCGCCCTTCGTACGCAGGCCGCCGAAGTCCTGGCGGCCGGTGAGCAGCTTGTGCACGTAGGCCTGGTGGCCGGTGTCGAAGAGGACCTTGTCCTTGGGCGAGTCGAAGACCCTGTGCAGAGCGATCGTCAGCTCGACGACACCGAGGTTGGGGCCGAGGTGCCCGCCGGTCTTGGAGACGGCGTCGACGAGGAAGGTCCTGATCTCGGCGGCGAGCCGGTCGAGCTCCTCCTGGCTGAGCCGGTCCAGATCGCGCGGTCCCTTGATGCGGGTCAGCAGCACCCGTGCCTCCTTGCAGTCGCTTGCTGGTCTGCCGAGTCTAATGTTCGCCGCTTGGGCGTCAGTAAAGCGCGGTCCCAGTCAGGTCACACCTTTGTCATACCTGTACACATCAGCACGGAGCCACACCCCCCAAAAGGGGGAATATCCGTACATTCGTACGCACACGCCTACGCGCAGGTGCCCGGCGCCACATCAAGTGGCACCGGGCACTGTGACGGTTCTTACCGCCGCGTCACACTCCGCGCACGCCGGTCAGGCGCGCCCGGCCGTCTTCTGCGTCTTGCGGGTGACCGAGTCGATCACCACGGTGGCGAGGAGGACCGCGCCGGTGATCATGTACTGGATCGGCGTCGCGATTCCCTCCAGGGCCAGACCGTACTGGATGGAGGTGATGACCATGACGCCGAGGAGGGCGTTCCAGGTCCGGCCGCGGCCGCCGAAGAGGCTGGTGCCGCCGATGACGGCCGCCGCGATCACGTTCATCAGCAGGTCGCCGGCGCCGGCGCTCTGGTTCGCCGCCGCGATCTTGGAGGCCCAGAAGAGGCCGCCGATGGCCGCGAAGGTGCCGGCGATCGCGAAGACCGTGATCCGGATCCGGTTGACGTTGATGCCGGCGCGACGGGAGGCCTCGACACTGCCACCGAGTGCGAAAACGTTTCGCCCGAACGTCGTGCGGCGCAGGACGAAGTCCGTGGCGACCAGGGCCAGTACGAACAGCACCACCGCGAGCGGCAGGCCCTTGTACTGGTTGAACACCATCGCGGGACCGAAGGTGAACACCGCGAGCAGGCCGGTGCGCAGCAGGATCTCGCCGAGCGGCCGGGACGGGACCCCGGCGGCCTCGCGACGGCGGTTGTCGAAGAAGGTGGCGAGGAAGTACCCGACCACCGCGACGGCGGCCAGTCCGTAGCCGGCGGCCACGTCCGAGAAGAAGTACGTGGTCAGCTTCCCGACCACACCCTCGGAGTCGAGGTTGATCGTGCCGTTGCTGCCGAGGATCTGCAGCATGGCGCCGGACCAGAAGAGCAGGCCCGAAAGGGTGACGGCGAAGGCCGGGGCGCCGATCTTGGCGAAGAAGAAGCCGTGGAGGGAGCCGATCAGGGCGCCTCCGGCGATCGCCGCGAGGATGGACAGCCATTCGTTGACGCCGTTGGTGACCGAGAGGACGGCCACGATCGCGCCCGAGACGCCGCTGACCGAGCCGACCGAGAGGTCGATCTCGCCGAGCAGCAGGACGAAGATGATGCCGACCGCCATCATGCCGGTGGCCGTCATCGTGATCGCGATGTTGGTGAGGTTCTCGGCGCCGAGGAAGTTGGAGTTCAGCCCCTGGAAGATGCTCCAGATGATGATCAGGCCGAGGACGACGGGCACGGAGCCCAGATCGCCGGCCTTCAGCTTGCGGCCGAACTCGTTCACGTACCCGGCGAAGCCCTGCTCGCGAACGAGCAGGCGGGGGTCCACGGCCGGGATGGCGTCGTGGGCGGCCGCCGGATTGACGGGGTCTATGTGCTTGGCACTCACTTGCGGGCCTCCCCGGTGCGGGCCGCCCGGCGGGTCACGGCGTTGTCCGTGGCCCCGGTGATGGCGGAGATGATCTCTTCCTGCGACGTGTCCTTCACGGAGAAGACGCCGTTGTTGCGGCCCAGCCGCAGGACGGCCACCTTGTCGGCCACGGCCTTCACGTCGGCCATGTTGTGGCTGATGAGGATGACGGCGTGACCGCGCTCGCGCAGCCGCTCGACCAGGTCGAGCACCTGTGCGGTCTGCTCGACGCCGAGGGCGGCGGTGGGCTCGTCGAGGATCACGAGCTGGGGCTCGCCCAGCATGGAGCGGGCGATCGCCACGGTCTGGCGCTGACCGCCGGAGAGCGAGGCGATGGGGATGCGGACGCTGGGGATCCGGATGGACAGGGTGGTGAGGAGCTCGCGTGCGCGCCGCTCCATCTCCACCTCGTCGAGGATGCCGCGCCGCTTGAGCTCGCGTCCCAGGAAGAGGTTGCCGACGACGTCGATGTTGTCGCACAGCGCGAGGTCCTGGTAGACCGTCGCGATGCCCAGGTTCTGGGCGTCGTGGGGCTTGGTGATCGAGACCGGACGGCCCTCCCACTCGATGACTCCGTCATCGATGGGGTGCACGCCGGCGATCGTCTTGACCAGCGTGGACTTACCGGCGCCGTTGTCGCCGACGAGGGCGACCACCTCGCCGGAGTGGATCTCGAGTTCTACGTCGGTGAGGGCCTGAACGGCACCGAACCGCTTCGAGACCCCTCGCAACGCCAGTACGGGCGCAGCGGACACATGAACCATCTCCTTGCCGCCTGACCGGCGGGGATGTCGTACAAAAAGAGCAGGACCACGGGGGGGATGCGAGAGAAACGTTTCTGTTCTGTCCGGCGCCCCGCCGGTGGCGGGATGGAGGCGGGAGCGCCGGACAGGCTCGGGGGCCGCTCGGCGGAGCGAGCGGCGGGGGTCTTACTTCAGGCCGGCGGTGGCGCAGGCGGCCGCGTACTTGTCGGTGCAGATCTCGTCGACGGTGTAGACGTTGTCGCGGATGACGGTGTCCTTCACGTTCGCCTTGGTCAGCGAGACGACCGGGATCAGCAGGGACGGGACGCCCTTGGTGGTGGGGCTGTCGACCTTGGCGGTGGCGGTGGTCGCGATCGGCTCACCCTTGGCGAGGGCGACGGCCATCTTCGCGGCGGCCTCGGCCTCGGGGGCGTACGGCTTGTAGACGCTCATGAACTGCTCGCCCGCGACGATCCGCTGCACGCCGGCGAGTTCGGCATCCTGGCCCGTGACGGGGGGCAGGGGGGACACGCCGGCCGCCTTGAGGGCGGTGATGATGCCGCCGGCCATGCCGTCGTTGGCGGAGTAGACGCCGATGACCTTGTCCTTGCCGAGCGCCGAGAGCGCGGCCGCCATGTTGGTGTTGGCGTTCTCCGGCTTCCACTCGACGGTGTCGTACTCCTTGCCGACGTTCACGTTGCCGTCGAGGACGGAGTGCGCGCCCTTCTTGAACAGCGCGGCGTTCGGGTCGGTGACGGAGCCGTTCATCATGACGATCTGGCCGTCCTTGGCCTTGGCGCCCAGGGCCTCCAGCAGCGCCTTGCCCTGGACCTTGCCGACCTCTTCGTTGTCGAAGGAGGTGTAGGCGTCGATCGGGCCCTCGGCGAGGCGGTCGTAGGCCACGACCGGGATGCCGGCCTCCTTGGCCTTCTTGACCGAGCCGGCGATGGCCTTGGAGTCCACCGCGTCGATGATCAGGACGTTCACCTTGTTGGTGATCATCGTGTCGACCTGCGAGTTCTGCGTGGTCGCGTCCTGCTTGGCGTTGGCGTAGACGACCTCGCCCTTGCCCGCGGTCAGGTCCTTGACCGCCTTCTCGATGAGCGGCTTGTCGAACTTCTCGTAACGCGCGGTCTGGTTCTCCGGCAGGAGCAGACCGACCTTGATCGCGCCGCCCTTGACCGCGCCGGTGGCGTTGTCCTTCTTGTCCCCGGACTCCTTCGCGCTGCCGCAAGCGGCAAGCGAGACGGCCATGGTGCCGGCGGCAACGGCGACGGCGACTCTGCGCATACGCGTGTTCATTACTTGAACCTCCCTGACGAGGCCGCAGCACTGCGGCCGAGGTGGATGTGAGTCAACCCCGGCCGCAAGTTTGCCGTCAAGGAGTGAATCCTTAACGAGATGACAACGGTGCCATCCGTTATCTAACTGAAGACAAGACGGCGGGAGCTCGTACCCCACTCCCATTTTCCGCCAAAAGCGTCGAATCGCCCATCTCACTCAGTACGAGGGCCAGCGCACCCAGTACCTCGGCGCGCCCGCCCAGGGACCCCGTGAGCACCGACAACTGTCGGGCGGCACTGGGGATCGCGTACCTCCCCACGGATTCACGGATGGGGGCCAGCACCAGTTCACCGGCGTCCGCGAGCGAGCCGCCCAGGACCACCCGGCTCGGATTCAGGAGGTTGCACAGACTGGCCACGCCGCTGCCGATGTGACGGCCCACGTCCGTGATGACCCGACGGCAGCCGGGGTCCCCGTCGCGGGCCAGCTCCACCACCCGTTCCATCGTCAACTCCGGTCCGTGGCTGCTCTGCAGGAGCGGCAGCACGTACCGGGCGGCGGCGAAGGTCTCCAGGCAGCCGCGGTTGCCGCAGCGGCAGACCGGACCCGATTCGTCCAGCGTGATGTGCCCGATCTCGCCGGCCGTGCCGCCGGGTCCGCGGTAGATCTGGCCGTTGATGACCAGCCCCGCACCGACGCCGCTGGCGACCTTGATGTAGGCCAGATCTTTCACTCCCCGGCCGCTCCCCCAAACGAGTTCACCGAGGGCTCCGAGGTTCGCGTCGTTGTCCACGTAGACGGGGACGCCCAGGCGCTGCGAGAGCTCGCGCCGCGGGTTGATCCCGGCCCAGCCCGGCAGGATCGCGGTGGACCCCAGGGTGCCGGACTCCACGTCGATGGGGCCCGGTACGCCGAGGCCGACGCCGATGACCTTGTCACGGCCGATCCCGATGCCCTCGACGAGCCGTCCCACCAGGGCTTCCGCCCGGTCGAAGCCGTCGACCCAGGAGGCGTCCACGTCCAGCGGCTCGGACTCCTCGGCCAGCACCTGGTGGGCCAGGTTCCCCACGGCCACCCGCAGGTGCGTGTGGCCGAAGTCGACGCCGATCACGATGCCGGCGTCCCCGCTGAGCGAGACGCTGCGCGCCCGCCTTCCCCCGGCGGAGGTGTCCGTGACCTCGACGGTCCCGGCCTCCTTGAGTTCCCGGACGATATTGGAGACCGTGGCCGCCGAGAGTCCGGTGCTCCGGGCGATCTCCGCCTGGGTCAGCGAACCGGCGAGCCGTACCGCCCGTACGACGCGCTCCAGATTGGCGCGATGCAGTGAAGACTGCGATCCGGGAGTCTGCACGACCCATTCACTCCTGCCCATAAGCAACGGCAAGCCGTCGCCCCCCGGCCGGGGCCGTCAGCGGCTGCATGCCCCGACTGACACGAGACCCCGGCGTCTCTCCAACTTGTGAACCTTAAGTCGAGCCTTTGCGCCTCACGACGTCAAGAGGCCGACGCAGCACGAATCGGCCACTATCGGTCATAAGTATGAGAGAGACCTCCATCCCTATCGTGCTACGGTCGCCGTGGCGCTTGTCTTCCACGGCCTTCACGGCCGGACAGGGCGTCTTCTGTAATGACAGTGCTACGCAAGGAGGTGTTCGGGATGAGTCCCGATCGAAGTCCTTGCAGCGCTCTCTTCGGCTGAGCTCCCTGAGCGGCCGGTCTCTCTTCGAGTGTGCACGCCCGCGGCCCCGCGCCGCCTCCGTGCGTTTCTGCATTCACCTTCGTAACCCCTTCCGCATGCCCTGACGCCCGTCGGGCCTGCGTCATCCATGCCCACCGGCGTGCCCCGCAGCCGTTGCCGCCGCCGCACGCCGACCCATGATCACTCCACGTGACCGCTCGGCTTCGCGCTGCCCGGACACCGTGGAGGGAGGTTTTCGTCATGACCATGCTCACCCCCCGTACCCCCACGAAGCTCGCGCCCCCGGGCCGGGCCCGCCGCGAGCGCAAGGCTGCCGAGCTGGAGGCCCGTACCCGGGTCGTCGGCGAGCGGCTCGCCGCGATCAGCGCCCGTCCGGGCGTCCAGGTCCTGCAGGAGGTGGACGCCTCCCGCAACGGCCTCACCCACGCCGAGGCCGCGCTGCGCCTGGAGCGCCACGGCTCCAACGTCATCGCCCAGGAACGCGCCCCGCGCTGGTACGTCCAGCTCGCGAAGGCGTACGCGAACCCCTTCATCGCCGTCCTGGTCTTCCTGGCCGCTGTCATGTACTGGCAGGAGCCCGGCGACCCCGGCGTCGTCATCCTCTCGGTGATGGTCGGGATCAGCGGCCTGCTGCGCTTCTGGCAGGAGTACCGTTCGGGCCGGGCGGCCGACGCCCTCAAGCAACTGGTCACCACCACCTGCGCGGTACAGCGCCGGGCCGGCAGCGGCTCCGGACCCACCACCTTCGAGATCCCGATGGACCGGGTGGTCCCGGGCGACGTGGTCAAGCTGGCCGCCGGGGACCTGATCCCGGCCGACCTGCGGATCATCACCGCCAAGGACCTGATGGTCAGCCAGGCCGCCCTGTCGGGAGAGTCCCTGCCGGTCGCCAAGGCCGACACCCGGACGGACGACCTCGGCCAGAGCGGGACCACCGACCCCGTCGAAGCCGACAACCTCTGCCTGATGGGCACTTCCGTGACCTCCGGCACCGCCACCGGGCTCGTCGTCGCCACCGGCTCCGACACCTACTTCGGCTCGATGGCCGGCTCCCTGGTCGGCGAGCGCCCGGAAACCAACTTCGACACCGGGGTGCGCAAGGTCAGCTTCCTGCTGATCCGCTTCATGCTGGTGATGGTCCCCGTCGTCTTCATGATCAACGGCTTCACCAAGGGCGACTGGGAGGCCGCCTTCCTCCTCGGCATCGCCGTGGCGGTCGGCCTGACCCCCGAGATGCTGCCGATGGTCGTCTCCGCCAACCTGGCGCGCGGCGCGGTGGCCATGTCCAAGCGCAAGGTGGTCGTCAAGCGGCTCAACGCCATCCAGAACCTGGGCGCGATGGACGTGCTCTGCACGGACAAGACCGGCACCCTCACCGAGGACCGGATCGTCCTGGACCGCTACCTCGACGTGCACGGCGACGAGGACAACGAGGTCCTGGAGTACGGCTACCTCAACGCGCACTTCCAGACCGGCTTGAAGAACCTGATGGACCAGGCGGTCATCGACCGCGTGGGCGAGGCCGAGGAGGTTGTCGTCGATGCTCGCTTCTCGATGGTCGACGAGATCCCCTTCGACTTCGCCCGGCGCCGGATGTCCGTGGTCCTGAACCGCAACAGCATCGTGGGCGACCTCGGCCGCTCCGAGCACGTCATGATCACCAAGGGCGCCGTCGAGGAAGTCCTCGACCTCTGCACCCACATGACGGACCGCGGGCAGAAGGTCGAGCTGACCGAACAGCGGCGGTGGCACGTCTCGCGCATCGCCGAGGACAACAACCGCAAGGGCCTGCGCGTCCTGGCCGTCGCCACCCGCACGATGGACACGCCGCGCGACACCTACACGGTCGCCGACGAGGACCAGCTGACCCTGGTCGGCTTCCTCGCCTTCCTCGACCCGCCGAAGGCCGACGCCGCACGGGCCCTGCAAGGCCTGGCCGACAAGGGCATCGCGGTCAAGGTGGTGACCGGCGACAACGAGCTCGTCGCCGCCCGGGTCTGCGCCGATGTCGGCCTCACGGTCGGCCACGTGGTGGGCGGCGCCGAGATCGACGGCCTGGACGACGCCGAACTGCGCGCGCTGACCGCCCGTACGACGGTCTTCGCCAAGATCAACCCGGTCCAGAAGGCCCGGATCGTACGGGCCCTGCAGGCCGACGGCCACACGGTCGGCTTCCTCGGGGACGGCATCAACGACGCGGCCGCGCTGCGCGACGCGGACGTCGGCATCTCGGTGGACACCGCCGTGGACATCGCCAAGGAGTCCGCCGACATCATCCTGCTGGAGAAGGACCTGACCGTCCTGGAGCAGGGCGTGATCCAGGGCCGGACCACCTTCGGCAACACGATCAAGTACATCAAGATGACGGCCAGTTCCAACTTCGGCAACGTCTTCTCCGTGCTGGTGGCGAGCGCCTTCATCCCGTTCCAGCCGATGCTGGCGATCATGCTGCTGGTGCAGAACCTGGTCTACGACATCGCCCAGCTGGCCACCCCGTGGGACCGCATGGACGAGGAGTACCTGCGCAAGCCCCGCAACTGGGACGCCAAGGGCATCGGCCGCTTCATGCTCTGCATCGGCCCGATCAGCTCGATCTTCGACATCGCGATGTTCGTCATCATGTGGAACGTCTTCGCCGCCAACACCGAGGCGAACCAGGCGCTCTTCCAGTCCGGCTGGTTCATCGAGGGACTGCTCTCGCAGACCTTGATCGTCCACATGATCCGTACCCGCAAGATCCCCTTCATCCAGTCGCGGGCATCCTGGCCGGTGATGGTGATGACCGTCCTCGCGGTGCTGACCGGGCTCTTCCTGCCCTTCTCGCCGCTGGCCGCCTCGCTGGGCTTCGTACCCCTGCCCGCGAGCTACTTCCCGTGGCTGATCGGCGTGCTGCTGGCGTACTGCACGCTCACGCAGCTGCTGAAGACCGTGTACATCCGCAAGTTCAACAGCTGGCTGTAGCAAGAAGGGAGACAGGCCGATGATGCTCACCGAATGGGAGATGGCCGGGCACCTGGTCGCGGCGCTCGGATTCGGGGCGGCCATCGGCCTGGAACGGCAGTGGCGGGCCCGGATGGCGGGTCTGCGGACCAACGCCCTGGTGGCGGGCGGGGCCGCGCTGTTCGTACTGCTCTCGCAGTACGGGTTCATGAGCGGGGTCTCGCAGGTCCAGTACGACGGCTCGCGGGTCGCCGCCCAGATCGTCTCGGGGATCGGCTTCCTGGGCGCCGGCGTGATCATGCGCGACGGGCTGAGCGTCCGGGGCCTGAACACGGCCGCCACCCTGTGGTGTTCGGCGGCCGTGGGCGCTCTCGCGGGCACCGGGATGTTCGTCCTGGCGGCCTGCGGCACGGTGGGCGTGGTGGGGGCGAACCTCCTGCTGCGCCCGCTGGGCCGGCGGATGGACCGCGAGCCGGGCGGCGGAGCCGAGGTGGCCACCGACTTCCACTTCGAGGCCGTGTGCCTGGAGGCGGAGGAGGCCCACATCCGCCACCGGCTGGTCGACGCACTGGGCCGGCCGGGCTACCAGCTGCGCTCGATCCGCAGCCAGGACGGCCCGGAGGCCGGCCTGGTGACGGTGTCCGCACGGCTGACCGCCGAGGGCGAGGGGGGTCGGATGCTCGAGGAAGCCGTCAGCAACCTCTCTCTCGACCCCTCCGTCTCGGCGGTCAGCTGGTCGGTCGTGCCCGACCCGTCCGCTGCGTGAGCGGCCGTGCCGGGTGAGCGGCCGTACTACTTGAGCGTGGCGGAGGTCAGACCGGCCTGGATCTGCCGCTGGAAGGACAGGTAGACCACCAGCATCGGGATCATCGCGATGGTCACACCGGCGAACAGCACCGGCAGGTCCGTCTCGTAGCCCATCTGGTACTGCAGCTGGATCAGGCCCTGGGTGAGCATGTAGCGCTCGGGGTCCGATCCGGTCTGCGGCTGCATCAGCACGGAGGGCAGGATGTACTGGTTCCACTGGCCCAGGACATTGAATATCCCCACGCTGATCAGGCCGGGCTTGGCCATGGGCAGCATCACCTGGAAGAAGATCCGGGTGTGCGAGGCCCCGTCGATCACCGCCGCCTCGTGCACGGCCGTCGGCAGCGTCCGGAAGAAGGAGTGCATGAAGAAGACGGTGAACGGCATCGAGTACGCCACGTACACCAGGATCAGGCCCTGGTACGAGTTGAGCATGTCCAGCCGCTTCACCATGAAGAACAGCGGGACGAGCGCCAGGAAGACCGGGAACATGGCCCCGCTGACGAAGAAGTAGTAGATCGGCCGGTTGCCCCAGAAGGGGTAGCGGGCCAGGACGTACGCGGCCATCGAGCCGAGCAGCATCGTCAGCGGGACCGAGAACACCATCACGATCAGCGTGTTGGCGAAATAGTCCCCGATGCCCTTGTTCCAGGCGCGGGGGAAGGCGTCGAAGTGCCAGTTGGCCGGCCAGCTCAGGGCCGATTCGCCGATCTGCACGTCGGTCTTGAACGAACCGAGCACCAGCCAGATGAGGGGCAAGATGATCAATATCGCCCACACGGCGAGGAAACCGTGCGAGAAGACGTTGAGGACCATGCCCTCGGAACCGCCGTCGCGCTTCCCGCGGGGGTGCCCGGTGGCGGCGGAGCGCTTCTTCTCGGCTGCCGCCTCGCCCGGTGCTTTGACAACTGTGGTCATCGTGGTCTCCCGCTAGAACTCGACGTGCTCGCGGCGAGTGGCCCGCAGCGTGATGGCGGAGAGGATCAGGGTCAGGACGAGCATCACGACCCCCATGGCGCAGGCGTAGCCCGCATTGCCGAAGTAGAGGAAGTTCCGCATCAGCACCGTCGCCATGACCTCGCTGTGGTGGTCCGGTCCGCCGCCGAACTGGCCCGAGGTCATGGTCGACACGAGGACGAACATGTCCATCGCGGCGATGCCCAGATAGACCGCGGAGGTCTGCACAGAATCCCACAGCAGGGGCAGCGTGACCTTGAAGAAGGTCTGGGCGCGCCCCGCGCCGTCGAGCAGTGCGGCTTCGTAGATGTCCTTGGGGACCGACTGCATGGCGGCCGAGAACAGGACGAGGTAGAAACCGACCCCGTGCCAGACGACCACGAGCAGCAGGCACCAGAGGACGAAGTTGGGCTCGTTGAGCCATTCGATGGGGTGGGCCGGGTCGACCAGGCCCAGTTTGGTGAGGAACCCGTTCAGCAGGCCCCCCTCGTCACTGCGGTACACGGCTCCGAAGAGCACCGCGAGGATGGCGAGGGAGAGCACCTGCGGGAAGAAGTAGATCACCTTGTAGAGGGCGGAACCCGCCACCCCCTGGACTCCGCCTGCTCCGCTGCGCCCGCCGGCGTTCAGCATGAAGGCGAAGAACAGGGAGATCAGGATGGTGACCGCCGGGACGAACACCAAGAGCAGCAGGTTGTGCAGCAGCGCGCCGCCGAAGACCTCGTCCTTCATCAAGGCCGAGTAGTTGTCCAGCCCGACGAAGTCGAAAGTCGGTGACTGACCCGTCCAGTTGGTGAAGGAATAGCCGAACGTCTGAATGTACGGCCAGATGACAAAGGTCAGGTACAGCGCAAGGGGCAGGATGAGGAAGCCGGCGATGAAGCCGCCCCGCCCCTTGCTGTTTGCTACGTGGCTCATGGTGTCCGTCCCTGGTGTTTCCGGGTGCCCGGTGGACGCGGTGTCAGCTGCGCTTGTTGTTCTTGGCGTTCGGGTCCTCGGTCGCCTTGTTTACCGCAGCCTGGGCCCGCTTGATCCATTCCTTGGGCTGGATGCGCTTGGCCATCAGCTCATTGGACGCGTTCTCGAGCTCGGTGCCCATCGCGCTGTACCAGTCGGCGTAGCGGTAGTTGAACGTGTTGTCCCCGGCCGCCTTGAGGGCGGCGACGGCCGACTGGGTGCCCGGACGGAGCTTGACCGTCGGGTCCACGCCGTCCTTGAGGACGGTGAGGGAGTTGGCCTGCTGGGCGAACAGGGTCGACCACTCGCGGGACAGCATCGAGCGGAGGAACTCCAGGCCACCGGCCTTGTTGGCGGCCTTCTCCGGGACGATGAAGGGCTCGCCGGCGCCGGCGCGGATGGCCTCGAAGGGCAGCTTGGACCCGGGCAGCACCGGCATCGGCAGGAACTGCATGTCGAAGTCGTCCGGGGTCTGCTTGAGCTGCTCGTTCTCCAGCCAGGAGCCGGAGGTGATGAAGGCGGCCTTGCCCTGGTTCCACTGGGTCTGCGACTCGGTGTGCGTCAGGCCGTTGGTGCCCGGCATGAGGAGGTCCTTCTCGACCAGCTCGTAGACCGCCTCGACGGCCTCCAGCGCGACCGGGTTGTCCGCGAAGGCGTTCGGCTCCAGGTTGTCGATCGCCTTCATGGCATCCAGGCCGCCCTTCTTGGCGATCAGGTCCATGATGGCGACGTTGATGTAGTACGGGTACTTGCCCTGGTGGGCCAGACCGCCGATGCCGGCCGCCTTGGCCTTCTGACAGATGTCCATGAACTCCGCCCAGGTCTTCGGCGCGGCCCAGCCCTTCTCCTTGAAGAGCTTGCCCGAATACCACAGACCCCAGACGGTGTAGACGTACTGCAGCGCGACGAACTTGCCGCCGATCATGCCGCCTTCGACGGTCCCGGGCATCAGCGTGTCCCGGACCTTCTTGGTCGGGTCGTCGAGCGACGGGGCGTCGAGCACCACGGTGAGGTCGGCGAGCTGGTTGCCCTTGGCGAGCACGTCCAGCTTGATCTGCTGGGCGCCCGAGTCGTCGACGACGTCCGGCGGGTTGCCGCCGTTGAAGCGCGGCTGCAGCTTGGAGGTGATCTCCTGGGTGGAGAGGTGCGAGGAAGTGGTGCCCCACTTCTTGTCGAACGCCGCTTCCCAGGCCTTGGCGTAGTCGTCGCCGTAACCGCCCTTGAAGACCACGACGTCGAGCTTGCCGCCCTTGGCGACGCCGAACGGGTTCTCCTTGGTGACGGCCACCTTGGACTCGTTGCCCTTGGTCGTCTCGTCAGAGCCGGAGGCGCACGCGGACAGGAAGCTCATCGTCGGTACGGCGATCAGGCCGAGTGCCGCGGAGCGCTTGATCAGGTCCCGGCGGCCGAAGCCCTCACCGTTGCTGTGCTCGCCGTGGGCGGAGGTGGATCCCATGCTCAAGTCCTCGCCTTCGTCAGGAGTGTGAAGGAGGAAGGAAAGTGCGACTGCTGCCGCCCAGCGGACATCACCGCAGGTCCCCGCCATCCCCCCGTCCGGGGCCGCTCGTTTCGCGGTGACCCGGACGGGCACAGGTATAGTCCACTTCCGCTCCTGTGAGCAAGATCATGTACCGGTATGGGCCCCGGCTTTTCCGAGTTGAGACCTCACCGTCACCTGAGCTGGACCGTCGGAGCCGCCCGCAGAAACGGAAGGGCCGTACCTCCTTAACGGAAGTACGGCCCTTTGGTGCCGATTTGCGCTTAGCCGCGAATGAGGTTGCGGAGCACGTACTGCATGATTCCGCCGTTGCGGTAGTAGTCCGCCTCACCCGGGGTGTCGATGCGGACGACCGCGTCGAACTCCACGCCGGTGTCGGTGCTGACCTTCACCGTGCGGGGGGTGGTGCCGTTGTTCAGCTCCTCCACGCCGGTGAAGGAGAAGGTCTCCTCGCCGGTGAGGCCCAGGGAGGCCGCCGTGGCGCCCTCGGGGAACTGCAGGGGCAGGACGCCCATGCCGATCAGGTTGGAGCGGTGGATGCGCTCGTAGGACTCCGCGATGACGGCCTTGACGCCGAGCAGGGCGGTGCCCTTGGCGGCCCAGTCGCGCGACGAGCCCGAGCCGTACTCCTTGCCCGCCAGGATGACCAGCGGGATGCCGGCGGCCTGGTAGTTCTGCGAGGCGTCGTAGATGAAGGCGACCGGGGAGCCCTCGACGGTGAAGTCGCGGGTGAAGCCGCCCTCGGTGCCCGCCGCGATCTGGTTGCGGAGGCGAATGTTGGCGAACGTACCGCGGATCATGACCTCGTGGTTGCCGCGGCGGGAACCGTACGAGTTGAAGTCGCGGCGCTCGACGCCGTGCTCCGTGAGGTACTTGCCGGCCGGGGTGTCGGCCTTGATGGCACCGGCCGGGGAGATGTGGTCGGTGGTGACCGAGTCGCCCAGCTTCGCCAGCACGCGGGCGCCGGCGATGTCGGAGACCGGGGTGGTCTCCATCGTCATGCCCTCGAAGTAAGGGGGCTTGCGCACGTAGGTGGACTGCGGGTCCCACTCGAAGGTGTTGCCGGTCGGGATCGACAGGGCCTGCCACTGGGCGTCGCCCGCGAAGACGTCCTGGTAGGACTTGTTGAACATGTCTTCGCCGATCGCGTTCGCGACGACGTCGTTGACCTCGGCCTCGGTGGGCCAGATGTCCGCGAGGAAGACCGGCTTGCCCTCGGAGTCCGTGGCGATGGCGTCCCTGGTGATGTCCACCTTCATGGAGCCCGCGATGGCGTACGCGACGACCAGCGGCGGGGAGGCCAGGTAGTTCATCTTGACGTCGGGGTTGATGCGGCCCTCGAAGTTGCGGTTGCCCGAGAGGACCGAGGTCACCGCGAGGTCGGCGTCGTTGATCGCCTTGGAGATCTCCTCCTCCAGCGGACCCGAGTTGCCGATGCAGGTGGTGCAGCCGTACCCGACGAGGTTGAAGCCCATCTTGTCGAGGTACGGGGTCAGGCCGGCCTTGTCGAAGTAGTCGGTGACGACCTTCGAGCCCGGGGCCAGGGTGGTCTTGACCCACGGCTTGCGGGTCAGGCCCTTCTCGACGGCCTTCTTCGCCACGAGCGCCGCGGCAACCATGACGTAGGGGTTCGAGGTGTTGGTGCACGAGGTGATCGCGGCGACGGTGACGGCGCCGTGGTCGATCTCGAAGGAGGTGCCGTCGGCCAGGGTCACCGGGGTGGGCTTGGTGGGCACACCGTTGGTGGACGCCGGGGAGTCGGACGCCGGGAAGGACTCCTTGCCGGACTCCTCGTCGTCGTTGACGTAGTTGCGCACGTCCTGCGCGAACTGCTGCGAGGCGTTCGCGAGGACGATGCGGTCCTGCGGGCGCTTGGGACCGGCGATGGAGGGGACGACCGTGGAGAGGTCGAGCTCCAGCTTCTCGGAGAAGTCCGGCTCGGCGGCCGGGTCCAGCCACAGGCCCTGGGCCTTGGCGTAGGCCTCGACGAGCGCGACCTGCTGGGCGTCGCGGCCGGTCAGGCGCAGGTACTTCAGGGTCTCGCCGTCGATCGGGAAGACGGCGGCGGTGGAACCGAACTCCGGCGACATGTTGCCGATGGTGGCGCGGTTCGCGAGGGAGGTGGCGGCGACGCCCTCACCGTAGAACTCGACGAACTTGCCGACGACGCCGTGCTTGCGGAGCATCTCGGTGATGGTCAGCACGAGGTCGGTGGCGGTGGTGCCGGCCGGCAGCTCGCCGGTCAGCTTGAAGCCCACGACGCGCGGGATCAGCATGGAGACCGGCTGGCCGAGCATCGCGGCCTCGGCCTCGATGCCGCCGACGCCCCAGCCCAGTACGCCCAGGCCGTTGACCATCGTGGTGTGCGAGTCGGTGCCGACGAGGGTGTCGGGGTACGCCTGGCCGCCCCGGACCATGACGGTGCGGGCCAGGTGCTCGATGTTGACCTGGTGGACGATGCCGGTGCCCGGGGGGACGACCTTGAAGTCGTCGAAGGCGGTCTGGCCCCAGCGCAGGAACTGGTAGCGCTCCTTGTTGCGGCCGTACTCCAGCTCGACGTTCTGGGCGAACGCGTCGGCCGTACCGAACTTGTCGGCGATGACCGAGTGGTCGATGACCATCTCGGCGGGCGAGAGCGGGTTGATCTTCGCCGGGTCGCCGCCGAGGGCCTTCACGGCCTCGCGCATGGTGGCGAGGTCCACGACGCAGGGGACGCCGGTGAAGTCCTGCATGATCACGCGGGCCGGCGTGAACTGGATCTCCTCGCTGGGCTGGGCCTGCGAGTCCCAGTTTCCGAGCGACCGGATGTGGTCGGCGGTGATGTTCGCGCCGTCCTCGGTACGGAGCAGGTTCTCCAGCAGGACCTTCAGGCTGTAGGGAAGGCGGGCGGAGCCCTCGACCTTGTCCAGCTTGAAGATCTCGTACGACTCGTCGCCCACCTGCAGCGTGCTGCGGGCGTCGAAGCTGTTCGCCGACACGACAGTCTCCTTCATGCATGAATTCGCGCGTATTGCCGCAATCCTGCCGCGAGGCACTCTGGCCTTTCCGCTAAGGTGAGGCTAAGTTAGGTAACCCTTACCAGCGGGGCGGCTGCGGCACGTCCGGGGCAGATATCTCGATGTCGAGATAACTCTAGTACATGCCGGGGGGCCGGGACGAGGCACGCACCCTCAGCCCCGCCGGTACGGTCAGCCGCCCAGTGGATTCCGCATGTCCGGATTCGACGAGCTTGACCAGGGACGAAACTGCCGATTCGGCGATCCGCTCCGGATCGAAGGTGACGGTGGTCACGGAAGGTTCGTTCTCGGCGTACGCCGGGTCCTCGCTGGCGCAGACCAGCAGCAGGCCCTCCTCCCCCGGGCCGGCGCCCTTCTCCCCCGGGCCGGTGCGCGGTCCGCCACCGGGGACGGCGATGCCGTGGCGCGCGGCGGCGGCCAGCACCTGCCGGCCCCCCGGGTCGTACACGCAGTACACGGCGTCGGGCCGGTCCGGCCCCGTGAAGGCGGAGTCGAAGACGTGCCCGGCGTCGTCATTGGGGTCGAAGGGGACCACGAGCGGAGCCCGGCGCCGCTCGGCGCACCAGTGTTCATAGGCTGACGTGACGGCCCCGGTGTAGAACTCCCGGCCGTAGCCCGCGTGCAGCGCGATCCGCCGCGCGCCGGAGGCCGCCAGGTGCTCGAGCACCTCGCGGGTGGTGGCGGTGTGGTCGTTGTCCACCCACACGTCGCCCGGCCGCGGATCGGCCGGCGGCCCGTCGAAGACCACCGGCAGCCCCCGCGCCCGCAGGGCGCGCAGCACCGGGTCGTCGGCCGGGCTGTCGATCAGCAGCATCCCGTCCACCGCCAGGGTGTGCCACAGCGGCTCGGCGCCGCGGTCGGCGGGCAGCGTGGTCAGGGCGTAGCCGTGGGCGTGCGCCGCCGAGGTGGCGGCGATGAGCAGCCGGGCGTAGTAGGCGATCCGCGCGAAGTCCCAGGCGAAGCCGGCGTACGTGGTCACGGCGATGCCCAGACTGCGGTTGTGCGGGCCGCGCCGGGCTCCGTAGCCGAGGGCCCCGGCGACCTCGCGCACCCGGCGACGGGTGGACTCGCCGACGCGGCCGGTGCCGTTGAGCGCGTGGGAGACGGTCGCGGTGGAGACCTCGGCGGCGCGGGCTATGTCGGCGAGGGTCGGGCCCGGCACCGGCACCGGCGCGGGCGCGGGCATCGGGACCGAGCCGGAGGCGTGAAGGGGGGCGGGCACGGCGCCATCGTACGGATTTCGTCGCCGGAGGCGGCTTTTGGTTAAGCCCTTAATCAAACAGCGTCCTGGCCACGCAAACGTTTGGGAGTGTGCATGTCGTCTTCTCCTTCCCTCCGGTCCCCGTTTTCCACCCGATCCACGGTGTCCCCGCTGTCCGCGGCGTCCTTGCCGTCCGCGGTGTCCGCTGCGTCCTCGCCGGCCTCGCTCTCGCGGCGGGGGCTCCTCGCGGCCGCCGGAGCCGCGGGCGCGGCGGGTCTGCTGGGAGCGGGGCCCGCAGCGGCCGTCTCCGCCCCGCCCGCCGGCGGGCGGAACTCGGCCGCGCTGGTGCTGCGCAACGCCTCGGTGTTCACCGGGACCGACCACCGGGGGCCCGTGCGGGCCGTCGCGGTAGGCCGGGACGGGAAGATCCTGGCCACCGGGACCGACGCCGCGCTGCGACGGTACGTGGGCCGGGACACCGAGGTGGTCGACGCCCGCGGCAACACCGTGATGAGCGGGATCCACGACGGCCACGTCCACCCGCTCGGGGCCGGCGAGCGCTCGCTGTCCCCCTCGTTGGAGAGCGCGGAGACCACCCCGGCCGAGCTGCTGGAGATCCTCACCGGCTTCCTCGCCGACACCGGCGGCGCGGGCGCCGAGCCCGACGGCTGGCTGGTGGTGGAGGACTGGAACCCGGTCGGGCTGCTCCCCACGGGCACCGCTCCGCACCACTCGATGCTGGATGCGCTCCCGACCCGGCGGCCGGTCGTCCTGATCGGCGGCGACGGGCACAACCTGTGGGCCAACCGGCGGGCGCTGGACATCGCCGGGATCACGGCGGCCACGCCCGACCCGGTCGGCGGCAAGGTGGTCAAGGGTGCGGACGGGAAGCCGACGGGCGTCCTCAAGGACGACGCCCAGGGGCTGGTGCGGCGCCTGATACCCGAGCACACCCGCGCCGAACTCGTCGCGGCGTGCGCCGAGGTGCTGGGGCTGGCCGCCGCGTCCGGGGTCACCACCATGATGGACGCCCTGGTGGGGCGGCACGAACTGGAGCTGTACCAGGCGCTCTCCGCCGCGGGCAAGCTGCCGCAGCGGATCGTCCCCGCGATCCGGCTCGACGCGGACCAGGCCAAGGACCCGGCGGGCTCACTGGCGTACGCACGGGGCCTGCGGCGGGAGTTCGAGGGCGTGCGGGGGCTCCGGTTCGGGATGGTCAAGGTGTTCCTGGACGGGGTCATCGAGTACCCGGCGCAGACCGCCGCCCTGCTGGAGCCGTACCTCGACGGGAACGGCAAGCCGACCTCGAACCGGGGCGAGCTCTACACCTCGGCGGCGGACTACGGCCGGCTCAGCGCCGCCTTCAACCGGGCGGGCTGGCAGATGCACGCCCATGGGCTCGGGGACCGGGCGGTACGCACCGCTCTGGACGGGTACGCGTACGCCCGGCGGGTCACGGGGCAGCGGGACGCCCGCAACGCGGTGGCGCACCTGCAGCTCGTGGACCCCGCGGACCTGCGGCGCTTCGCGCAGCTCGGGGTCGCGGCGTGCATGCAGCTGCAGTGGGCCGCGCGGGACACCTGGACGGTGGAGGCGCTGCTTCCCTACATCGGGCCCGAGCGCCACCGGTGGCTGTACCCGGCGCGCAGCCTGGAGAAGGCGGGCGCACGGCTGACGGGCGGTTCGGACTGGCCGGTGGACGCCCTCCAGGTGTGGAACCAGCTCCGGACGGCGATCGACCGGCAGGGCGCGGAAGGGGCCGGCGAGCTGTACCGGGAGCGGGAGGCGCTGAGCCGGGACACCACCTTGCGGATGCACACGTCGGGAACGGCGTGGCAGCTCCGCCAGGAGCAGCTGACCGGCACCGTGGAGCCGGGCAAGGCGGCGGACCTGGTGCTCCTGGACCGGGACGTGACGCGCTGTCCGGTGGCCGACATCAGCGGGACGGGCGTACGGATGACCCTGGTCGGCGGCCGCGTGGTGCACGAGGCGGATTCGGCGTCGGGCCGGGCGGCTTCGGCCCGGCTGGCCCGCGCCGCGGCGGCGGGCGCGCGCCCGGCCTCGTACGCCTCGGTCCACGGCGGCGGCAAGGGCCGGCACCACGCCTGCGGGCACTGAGGGCTCCGGGGCGGGGGCTTCCCGGGCGGGGGCTTCCGGAGCGGGGGGCTTCCGGAGCAGGGGGGCTTCCGGAGCAAGGGGCTTGCTGAACCCCCGCCCCGGGCGGCCGGCGCTCAGCCCGCAAGGCCGTGGCGTGCGGCCCAGGCCGTGACGGCGGCGGCGATCTCCTCGGGCCGGTCCTCCGGGCAGAGGTGGGCGGCGGCGCCGCAGTACTCGCTCTCCAGCGCGGAAATGTTCTCCTCGCTCCACGCGACCAGCTCCGGGCCGACCATCAGCGCGGGCGAGCCGTCGAAGTGCAGCAGGAGCTTGGGCACCTGCGGGCTGGCGGCCAGCCAGGCGTCGTACTCCTCGATCCGGGCGAGCACGTCCGCCGGTTCGCCGCCGATCGGCAGGGAGCGGGCGAACCGGAGCAGGGGGACCCGGCTCTCGGGGGTCGGGTAGGGGGCGGCGTAGACGGAGTGGTCGGCCTCGCTCATGGGGTTCAGCACCGTCTTGCCGATGCTGTCCTCGATGAAGAGGTTCCGCTCCAGGATCATCTCCTCCCCCACCCCCGGGGTACGGATCGCCTCGAACCGGGCGCGGGCGGCGGGCGGGTACTCCTCCCAGGTCATCGGCCGCAGGATCGTCTCCATGAAGGCGAGCCCGCGGACCTGCTCCGGGTGCCGGGCGGCCCGGTCGAAGGCGAGCGCCCCGCCCCAGTCCTGGCCGACGAGGACGACCTCGTCGAGGCCGAGGGCCTCGAACCAGGCGTCGAGGTAGCGGGCGTGGTCGGCGAAGCGGTACTCGCCGCCGGGCTTGCCGGAGCGGCCCATCCCGATGAGGTCGGGGGCGAGGACGCGGACCCGGCCACCGATCCGGGGCAGTACGCCCCGCCACAGGTGGGAGGAGGTCGGGTTGCCGTGCAGGAAGACGAAGGGGACGCCGTCGGGGGCGCCGAGCTCCTCGTAGTGCATCGTCGAGTCGCGTACGTCGATGACGGGCATGGGGAACCATCCGTTCTAGTTCGTTGGTGCCACAAACGTTCGTGACACCAACGAACTTAAATCGTTAGTGCCCCGAACGCAAGGGGTACGATCCCGCCATGACCACGGAAGAGGACCAGGGCGCCTCCGCCCTCCCGGCGCGCCTGCGCGAACTGCCCAGCCGACTGCTCTCACAGGCCTCGGCGCACGCCACGCGGCTCGTCACCGAGGGGCTGAGCGGGGCGGACGCCCGCAAATGGCACTACGCGACCCTGGTCGCCCTGGACGAGTTCGGACCCGCGAGCCAGGCAACCCTCAGCGGCCGCACCGACATCCACCGCAGCGACCTGGTCGCCGTCATCAACGAACTCGCCGCACGCGAGCTGGTCGAGCGGACCCCCGACCCCGCCGACCGGCGGCGCAACGTCATCACCCTCACGACCGCCGGCCGGCGCCGACTGCGCAAGCTGGAGCAACTGCTCGCCGCGGCCCAGGAGGAGCTTCTGTCCCCTTTGTCCGCACCGGAGCGCGAGCAGCTCGTCGACCTGCTCGGCCGGCTCGTCGCGCACCACGCACACGGCGGCCCCACCATGGGAGCTGACGACCGGTAAGTCCGGTTTCATGTACGTTGACACCCGTCTGCCACACCCAGCGCGAGCAACATCTCATATCTGAGATACGGTGCATCCATGGCAGACGACTACCTCGTACGCATCGGCAAGCTCATCCGTGACGCTCGGCAGCACCGGGGCTGGACACAGAGTCAGCTCGCGGACGCCCTCGGCACCAGCCAGAGCGCCGTGAACCGGATCGAGCGCGGCAACCAGAACATCAGCCTTGAGATGATCGCGCGCATCGGGGAAGCCCTCGACAGCGAAATCGTCTCCCTGGGCTACGCCGGTCCGATGCACCTGCGCGTGGTCGGCGGCCGCCGTCTGTCCGGCGCGATCGACGTCAAGACGAGCAAGAACGCGTGCGTGGCCCTGCTGTGCGCCTCGCTGCTCAACAAGGGCCGCACGGTCCTTCGCCGGGTCGCCCGCATCGAGGAGGTCTACCGCCTCCTGGAGGTCCTGAACTCCATCGGCGTCCGCACCCGCTGGATCAACGACGGCATCGACCTGGAACTCGTACCGCCGGCCCGCCTCGACATGGACGCCATGGACGCGGACGCGGCCCGCCGCACCCGCAGCATCATCATGTTCCTGGGCCCCCTGCTCCACCGGATGGACCACTTCAAGCTGCCCTACGCGGGCGGTTGCGACCTCGGCACCCGCACCATCGAGCCGCACATGATCGCCCTGCGCCGCTTCGGCCTGGACATCACCGCGACCGAGGGCATCTACCACGCCCAGGTCGAGTCCGGGATCTCCCCGGACCGCCCCATCGTGCTGACCGAGCGCGGGGACACCGTCACCGAGAACGCGCTGCTGGCCGCCGCCCGGCACGACGGCACCACCGTCATCCGCAACGCCTCCTCCAACTACATGGTCCAGGACCTGTGCTTCTTCCTGGAGGCGCTCGGCGTCCGGGTCGACGGCGTCGGCACCACGACCCTGACGGTGCACGGCGTCCCGAACATTGACGTGGACGTGGACTACTCCCCCTCCGAGGACCCGGTCGAGGCGATGAGCCTGCTGGCCGCGGCGGTCGTCACGGAATCCGAACTCACCATCCGCCGGGTCCCGATCGAGTTCATGGAGATCGAGCTCGCGGTCCTGGAGGAGATGGGCCTCGACCACGACCGCTCCCCCGAGTACACGGCCGACAACGGCCGCACCCGCCTGGTGGACCTCACCGTCCGCCCGTCGAAGCTCGAAGCGCCGATCGACAAGATCCACCCGATGCCCTTCCCCGGGCTGAACATCGACAACGTCCCCTTCTTCGCCGCCATCGCGGCCGTGGCCCAGGGCCAGACCCTGATCCACGACTGGGTGTACGACAACCGCGCCATCTACCTCACGGACCTCAACCGCCTCGGCGGCCGCCTCCAACTCCTGGACCCCCACCGCGTCCTGGTCGAGGGCCCCACCCGCTGGCGCGCGGCAGAAATGATGTGCCCCCCGGCCCTGCGCCCGGCGGTTGTCGTCCTCCTGGCGATGATGGCGGCCGAGGGCACCTCGGTCCTGCGCAACGTCTACGTCATCAACCGCGGCTACGAGGAACTGGCGGAGCGCCTCAACTCGGTGGGCGCGCAGATCGAGATCTTCCGCGACATCTGAGCCGGCCCCGGGTCGAGACGGTTTCCGTCCCGCCCGTGCCGTCCGTCGGCCGTCGCCGGTGTCCCCGCCTTGCCCGGGGGGCACCGGCGGCGGCCTTTCGCGTTCCGAGAATCACCCTGCCCCGGACGTACGCCAAGACCCGCGCGGGCTTCTTCATGCGCGGGATGTTTCCAGGAGCGGTGGGCCGGAGCACAGGCTTCCGGCCCACCGTCACGTGCTCAGCCCGGGTAGTTGGTGCGCCAGGGCTCGTAGTGCGGGTTGTCCTCGCAGCGGTCCATGATTTCCACCTTCTTCACCGTGTCCACCGGGCAGACGGCCACGATGAAGGAGCGGGCGATGCCGCCCGGGAAGGCCACCTCGACCTGGGAGGCGTACTTGTGGGTGTCGCCGATGGTCTGGTTGACGTCCACCCCGCCCGGGGCGTCGATGTAGTAGTTCCAGCCGCTCTTCCAGGACTTGTACAGGTCGTGGTTGTAAGTGGTGGAGACGTACGGGGAAGGCTGGTTGACCAGGACGTAACTCTCGATGTCGTATTGGCCGTTCACGGTGTCCCTGGGCAGGAAGCCCTCCTCGAAGACCACCGCCGGCGGGCGGCCGTCCGAGCGGTAGAGCTGCTTGCAGTTGATCCGCCAGGACGGGGAGGGCGTGATGCGCTCCACCTCCACGCGCTCGTCGGCGGCGGCGAAGAGGTGGTTCTGGACCCGGGGGCAGGAGTTCGCGGGAGCCGCGGCGTGGAGCGATCCCCGGGCCGCGGCGGGGGCGGAGGCAGAGGCGGACGCGGATGCGGAGGCCGGGGGCAGCAGGGCGGCGGCGAGGGCGGTCGCGAGCACGGCGGCGCGACGGCGCAGGGCGCGGAGGGTGATCATGGGCCCACCCTGGCGTCATCGCGCCGCGCTCGGCGGCACCCTCACTCGTTGGTGAGTGTGTCGGATTCCCTCTCGACTGGCCTGGATTGAGAGTGAGTTGATGACGGAACGATCCTGCGGAGCCGAAGCGCGCCCGGGGGCCTGGGTAGGCTCCCGTGCCAAGGCGGTTCGACGCCGCGTGTTCCTGGGGGGGTCAACTTCATGCCCGAGCATCGAGGCATCGCCATAGCCGCCGCCGCGGCGGCCGCCGTCCTGCTCCTCGCCGGGTGTGGGGAGCCGGCTGCCTCGAAGGGCAAGGACTCCGGGAAACCGGGATCCGCGCCCGCCCCGAGCGCGTCCCCCGGGCCCACGATGCCCGAGCTCATCGGGAAGACGTCCGCCGAAGCCGAGGCCCTCGTCAAACCGCTGCTTCCCAAGCCGGTCGAGGCCCGCAGCGCCTACGACGACGTCCCGCTCGCCGCCGACCACGGGTCGTGGGCGGTCTGCTTCCAGACCCCGGCTGCCGCCACCCCCGTGACGGGCGACGCCTCCGTCGAGATCTCGCTCGTCGCGCCCGGGACACCCTGCCCGGCCGCCGCCGGCGCCTCCCTGCATCCGCCCAAGGGGTCGAGCCCCGCCAAGACCCCGGTCCCCTCCGCGGACCCGGGCCATCCGAAGCCGAAGCCGCCGAAGCCGCCGACGTCCGGCCCGACCCCGGCCCCCGGCCCGAAGGACGTGAGCTACCGGAACTGCGCCGAGGCCAGGGCCGCCGGCGCCGCCCCGATCCGGCGCGGCCGGCCCGGCTACGCCCGGCACCTCGACCGCGACGACGACGGCGTCGCCTGCGACTAGGGCCTGTCGTCAAACTCCCTTCTGCCTCGCGGCGCCTGGCACGCGCTCTCGCCGCACCGGGCGAAAGCCAAGTACGTCCAGTACGCAGGCTTCCGCCCAGCGCGCCGAGAGCACGCACCAGACGCCGCGAGGCCTCCCTTCGGGCGACGACGGGAGTTTGACGACCGGCCCTAGGTCGTCTCTTTCGGATCTTGTCGGTCAGGCCCGGGAGAGGGGCCCGCGCTGCGGCGATATTCGGCCTGATGGTCCGTCGGCCCTCGCCCCCGGCGGGCGACCGACCGCAGAATCGCCCTTTCGGCACAGTTGTGAGGGCGGAGCCATGGCAGCAGCGCAAGCACCACGGGCAGGCAGCAGCGACCGTACGGGGATACCCCGGCTGGAGGGCGTCCCGCTGCTCGGGTCGCTCGCCGATCTGAAGTCGGACGCCCTCGGTACGTATCAGCGGGCACGGCACCTGCACGGCGACATCGTGCGGATCACGGCCGGTCCGCCGGGGCTGCGCACCGAGCTGCACTGCGTGTTCTCGCCGGAGGGGGCGCAGCAGGTCCTGGCCACGCAGGCGGCCAATTTCCGCAAGGACAACGCCCTGTACCAAGAGGTCCGCGACGCCCTCGGCAACGGTCTACTCACCAGCCAGGACGAGGACTACCTGCGCCAGCGGCGGCTGGTGCAGCTGCTGTTCACCAAGCGCCGGGTGGACGGGTACGCGGACGCCGTCGCGACCGAGACCGCTTCCACCCTGGCCGCCTGGGAGGCGGCCCCGGACGGGGTCGTCGACGTCGCGGACGAGATGATGACCCTGGCGCTGCGCGCCGTCGCCCGGATCCTCTTCGGCACCGACGTGGACGCCACCGCCGACGTCGTGGACCGGTCCTTTCCGGTCATCACCGCCTATGTGATGCGCCGCGGCTACTCCCCCGTCAACATCCCCCGCGACTGGCCCACTCCGGGCAACAAGCGGGCGGCCGCCGCGATGGACGAGCTGTACGCGGTGTGCGACGGGATCATCGCCGAGCGCCGCAGCAGTGGCAGTGGCAGTGGCAGTGGCAAGGAAGCCGGAGCCGGAGCCGGCGAGGACCTGCTGTCGTTGCTCGCCGCCGCGAGCAGCGACGACGACGGGGAGTTCGACGCCACCGAACTGCGCGAACAGGTCCTGATCTTCCTGCTCGCCGGGCACGAGACGACCGCCACCTCGCTGGCCTTCTCCCTCCACCTGCTGGCCCGCCATCCCGAGTTCCAGGACCGGGCCCGCGCCGAGATCGCCGCGGTGCTGGGCGACCGTACGCCCGGGGCCGCCGACCTCGACCGGCTCCCGTACCTCACCCAGGTGCTCAAGGAGGCCATGCGGCTCTACCCGGCGGCCCCGGTCCTCGGCCGGCGCTCGGTGGCCGCGGCCGAGGTCGACGGGCACACCATCCCGGCCGGCGCCGATGTGATCGTGGCGCCCTGGGTGACCCACCGCCACCCCGACTACTGGCCGGACCCGGAGCGCTTCGATCCCGACCGGTTCACCCCGGAGGCGGAGGCGGCCCGGCCGCGCTACGCCTGGCTGCCCTTCGGCGGCGGACCGCGCGCCTGCATCGGGCAGCACTTCTCCATGCTGGAGTCGGTGATCGCGCTGGCCATGCTGCTGCGGGCCTACGAGTTCGAGGCGGTGGACACCGAGGTGTCCGTCACCGCCGGGATCACCCTGCGCACCACCGGTCCGGCGCGCTGCCGGATCCGTCGCGCGGGCCCCTGAGCCAACCGGCCGGCCGTGAACCGGACGCCCGCCCGCGGGGTCAGGTCCCCGCGGCCGGTGTGTGGTTGCCCTGGAGACGGGCGAGGTCCGAGGGCCGCACCTGGATGACGAAGAGCGCGATCAGCGCCGTGACCAGGGTGAACACGGCTGCCGCCACGAAGGCGGCGCTGACGCCGGAGGTGAGGACCTGGTCGCTCCAGGGCTTCGGGTACTGCTTCGTCTTGGCGAAGAAGAGCTTCTGTTCGGGTGTGGCGGTGCGCAGGAAGGAGCCCACCTGGTCCTTGGCCTCGTTGCGGCTGGCCGTGCCGAAGACCGTGACCAGGATGGACAGGCCCAGCGAACCGCCCACCTGCTGCATCGCGTTCAGGAGTCCGGAGGCCGCGCCCGATTCCCGGTCGGGGACGTTCGAGAGGGCCATCAGGGTCAGGGACACGAACTGCATGCCCATGCCCGCGGCGAACAGCAGCATCGGGCCCAGGATGCTGCCCAGGTACGTCGAGTGGACGTCGGTCTGCGTGAGCCAGGCCAGTCCGGCGGCCGAGAACAGGGAGCCGCCCACCATGAACGGTTTGGGCCCGAACTTCGGCAGCCCCTGGGAGGTGATCCCCGCCGTCACCGCGATCATCGCGCTGACCGGCAGGAAGGCGAGCCCGGCCCGCAGCGGGCTGAAGCCCAGCACGTTCTGCACGAACAGGGTCAGGAAGAAGAACATGCCGAAGATCGCGCAGGCGAAGAAGAGCATGATCGCGTACGTGCCGGCCCGGTTGCGGTCGGCGAACATGTGCAGCGGCGTGATGGGTTGGGGCGAGCGCCGTTCGTTGATGACGAAGAGGGTCAGCAGGACCACGGCCGCGGCGAAGGAGCCGAGCGTCAGCCCGTCCAGCCAGCCGTCCTGGGACGCGCGGATGAATCCGTAGACCAGTGCCACCATGCCCAGGGTGGAGAGCAGGGCGCCCGCGAGGTCGAAGTGTCCGGGACGGCGTGCGGATTCACGGATCACCCTCGGGGTGACCAGGGCGATCAGCAGCGCGATCGGGACGTTGACGAAGAGCACCCAGCGCCAGTTGAGCCACTCCACGAGCACGCCGCCGGCCAGCAGGCCGATCGCGCCGCCGCCGGCCGAGACGCCGGCGAAGACGCCGAAGGCCCGGTTGCGTTCGGGGCCTTCGCGGAAGGTGGTGGTGATCAGCGCGAGGGCGGTCGGAGAGGCGATGGCGCCGCCGACGCCCTGGAGGGCGCGGGCGCCCATCAACTGGCCGGCGTTCTGGGCGAATCCGCCCAGCAGTGAGGCCAGGCCGAAGAGCAGGACGCCGAAGATGAAGACGCGCCGCCGGCCGAGGATGTCGCCGGTGCGGCCGCCGAGGAGCAGCAGGCCGCCGAAGGTGAGGGTGTAGGCGTTGACGACCCAGGACAGGCTCTCGGTGGAGAAGTCGAGTGCGGTCTGGATGTGCGGCAGCGCGATGTTCACGATGGTGATGTCGAGAACGACCATGAGCTGGCAGGAGGCGAGCACGAGCAGAGCTAGTCCGTGATGGCCTTCGCTGCCTTGGACCTTGCCGTCGGTCCCGGTGCTGGTACTGCTCGGCGTAGCGTTCGGGTCCACTTTCTCGACGCTAAACCTGTACCGGGGGTGTCACCACTCGAACGGCCTAGGCCATGCGGCATATGCTGTGTGATATATACCGTGTAGTATTTCACATGACACACTGATTCCATGGATCGCATGGATGACTTCCTCAGGCTCTCCGCGAGCACCGCCCGGTTCGCCTACGGCGCCCCGCGCGCCTTCGCCTTCGGCGACGAAGGCCGGCTCCTCTGGTTCCTCCGCTCCACCGGCCCCACCGATCCCTTCGACAGCCTCTGGGTCCTGGACACCGCCACCGGCGCCGAAACCCGGCTCGCCGACCCCCGCGAACTGTCCCCCGAGCCCGCGCCCCTCCCCGTCGTCGAGCGCCGGCTGCGCGAACGCTCACGGCTCGTCGCCGCCGGGATCGGCTCGTACGCGCTCTCCGCCGACGGGCTCACCGCGGTGTTCGCGCTCTACGGGCGCCTGTACTGTGCCGCGTACGAAGGCGCCCGCGCGGCGGGCGCCGGAGCGCCCGCGCAGCCCAAGGAACTCCCCACCGCCGGGCCCGTCTTCGACCCGCGCCCCAGCCCCGACGCCTCGCGCATCGCCTACGTCACCGGCGACGCCCTGCACACCGTCCCCGGCGGCCGGGTCAGCCCCGACGACGGAGCCCGCTGGGGCGTCGCGGAGTTCGCCGCCGCCGAGGAACTCGACCGGCACCGCGGGCACTGGTGGTCCCCCGACGGCGAGCGCCTGCTGGCCTCCCGCGTCGACGAATCCGCCCTCCAGCGGCGCTGGTTCGCCGACCCGGCGCACCCGGAGCTGCCGGCCGAGGACTTCGCGTACCCCGAGGCGGGCGGCCCCAACGCCGACGTACGGCTCTGGGTGCTCGGACCGGGCCCGGACGCCGCCGTGCGGCTCGACTGGGACACCGAGACCTACCCCTACTTCTCCGACGCGCAGTGGGACTCGCCCGCCGAGATCCTGCTCACCGTGCACGACCGGCTCCAGCGAAACGTCCTGTTGCTCTCCGCCGACCCGGACACCGGCCGCACCCGGGAGCTGTCGCGCACCACGCACCCCCAGTGGGTGGACCCCATGCTCCCCGGTACCCCGGCGCGCCTGGCCGACGGCCGGATGCTCACCTCGGCCGACACCCCCGGCGGGGCCGCCCGCGCGCTCGCGCTGGACGGCACACTCCTCACCGGGGACGGGATCCAGGTCCGCAAGGTGGCCGGCACCCACGGGAACCGCCTGCTGATCGAGGCCGGGCAGCGCGACCCCTCCGAGCAGCAGGTGCTCCTCCTGGACCCGGACACGGGCGAGGTGACCCCGCTCGCGGACGGGCCCGGGGTGCACTCCGTCCAGGCCGCAGCCGGGGCGCTGCTGCTGACCTTCGCCGACGCCGACGGGATCCGGCGCGTCCTGCGGACCGCCGACGGCAGGGAGTTCACGCCCGGCGACCTGTCGCAGCCGCTGCCGTACCGGGTGGCCCCGGTGCTGGAGCGGGTCACCGAGCACGCGGTGCCCACCGCCCTGGTCCTGCCGCGCGGGCACGTCCCCGGCACGCGGCTGCCCGTCCTGATGGACAGCTACGGCGGCCCCGGCATGCAGGACGTCAGCGCCGAGCCGCGCCGCTGGCAGCACCGGCAGTGGTGGGCCGACCAGGGCTTCGCCGTGGTCACCGTCGACAACCGCGGCACCGCGTACGTCTCGCCGCAGTACACGCACGCCATGTACCGGGGCTTCTCCGAGGTCACCCTGGAGGACCAGGTCGCCGCCCTGCAGGCGCTCGGGGCGCGCCACGACGACCTCGACCTGACCCGGGTCGGCGTCCGCGGCTGGTCCTACGGCGGGTACCTGTCCGCGCTCGCGGTGCTGCGCCGCCCGGACGTGTTCCACGCGGCGGCGGCCGGAGCCGCGCCGACCGACTTCCGGCAGTACGACACGGCGTACACCGAGCGGTACCTGGGTCTGCCCCAGGAGCACCCGGAGGTGTACGAGCGGGACAGTCTGCTCTCCGACGCCGCGAGTCTGCGCCGGCCGCTGCTGCTGGTCACGGGGCTGGCCGACGACAACGTCCACCCCTCGCACACCCTGCGGCTCTCACAGGCACTGACCGACGCGGGGCGCCCGCACCAACTCCTCGCACTGCCGGGGGTCACCCACATGACCCCGGGCGGGGTGCGGGAGAAGGTCATGGCGCTGGAGCTGGAGTTCTTCCGCAAGGAGCTGGGCCTGGCCTGAGGTGCGGTGGCCCGGCCCCCGAGCCGGGCCACCGGCACCTGAGGCGCCGCCGGAACGAAGGAACGAAGGAAACGAAGGAAACGAGGAAGGGCCCCGGAGCGAGATCATCGCTCCGGGGCCCTTCCCGTACCCGGGTTCCCCGCCGGTCCCCCGGGCGTCCGCGGCTACGCCATGTGGCAGGCCACCTCACGGGAGGCGACCGTCCGCAGCAGCGGCCGTTCGGTGCGGCAGATCTCCTGCGCCACGGGGCACCTGGGATGGAAGGTGCAGCCCGGGGGCGGGGCGGCCGGACTCGGCGGATCGCCGAGCAGCACGATCCGCTCGCGCCGCCGCTCCGCCGCCGGGTCGGGCAGCGGTACGGCGGACAACAGCGCCCTGGTGTACGGGTGCTGGGGGTTCTCGTAGAGCGACTTCTTGTCGCCCATTTCCACGATCCGGCCGAGGTACATGACGGCGACCCGGTCGCTGACCCGCTTGACGACGGAGAGGTCGTGCGCGATGAACACGTAGGCCAGGCCCAGTTCGGCGCGCAGCCGCTCCATCAGGTTGACGATCTGCGCCTGGACGGAGACGTCGAGCGCCGAGACCGGTTCGTCGGCGACGATCAGCCGGGGGTTGGTGGCGAGCGACCGGGCGATCCCGATGCGCTGCGCCTGGCCGCCGGAGAACTCGTGCGGATAGCGGTCGATGTGCTCCGGGATCAGTCCGACGAGCTCCATCAGCTCGGCGGCCCGGCGGCGGGCGTCCGCCGCGCTCGAACCCTGGACCAGCAGCGGGTCGGAGATGATCCGGGCCACCGTCTGGCGGGGGTTGAGGGAGGAGTGCGGGTCCTGGAAGACCATCTGGAGGTTCCGGCGCAGCGGGCGCAGGGCGCGCTGGGAGAGCCGGCTGATGTCCTTGCCGTCGAACTCCACGCTTCCGGAGGTCGGTTCGAGCAGCCGGACCAGCATCCGCCCGGTGGTGGACTTGCCGCAGCCCGACTCCCCCACGAGGCCCAGGGTGCGGCCGGCCTCCAGGTCGAAGGAGACTCCGTCGACGGCGCGCACGGGCGCCCCCCGGCGCCCGGTCGCGGACCGTTTGCCGGGGAAGGCCATCGTGAGGTCGCGGACGCTCAGCAGTGGCGGCGGGACCTCGGCGCGGGCCGCCGGGACCCGGGCGGTGCGGGGGCCCGTCTGGTTCGGTGCGGTCATCGGGTCACCTCCCGGACGGCGCCCGCGAAGTGGCAGGCCGTCTCGCGGCCGGCGTCGCCGTAGGGCCGGAGTTCGGGCCGTACCGTGGCGCAGCGCTCCCGGTCCTCCTCGCCGCTCGCGGCGGCCACGGCGCACCGCGGGGCGAACGCGCAGCCGGGGGCGGGGGCGAGCAGGGAGGGCGGGGAGCCGGGGATGGCCCGCAGCGGCTCGTCGTCGGCGTCGTCCAGCCGGGGCAGGGAGTCGAGCAGCCCCCGGGTGTACGGGTGCGCCGGGTCGGCGAACAGGTCGTCCACCGGCGCCTGTTCGGCGGCCCTGCCGCCGTACATGACGAGGACCTCGTGGGCGACCCGGGCGACCACGCCCAGATCGTGGGTGATCATGACGACGCCGAGCCCGCGCTCCTGCTGGAGCCCGGCGATCAGCTCCAGGATCTGCGCCTGCACGGTGACGTCGAGCGCGGTGGTGGGCTCGTCGGCGATGAGCAGGTCGGGTTCGCAGGCGAGCGCCATCGCGATCATCGCGCGCTGACGCATGCCGCCGGAGAACTGGTGCGGGTACTCCCCCGCCCGGCGGGCGGGTTCGGGGATGCCGACTTCGCCGAGCATGTCGACGGCGCGCCGCTTCGCGGCGGCCCGGCCGGCCCGGAAGTGGACCCGGAAGTGCTCGGCGATCTGCTCGCCGACCGTGTAGTAGGGGTGCAGGCTGGACAGCGGGTCCTGGAAGATCATGGCCATCTTGCGGCCGCGCAGCTTGGAGAGCTCCTTCTCGGACTTGGTGGTCAGCTCCTGTCCGTCGAGGGCGATGGATCCGCCGATCTCGGCGCCCCGGTGCAGGCCCATGACGGCGAGGGAGGTGACGGACTTGCCCGAGCCGGACTCGCCGACGATGCCGAGCGTGCGGCCGGCCTCGACGGTGAAGCCGAGGGAGTCGACGGCGCGTACGGTGCCGCGCGGTGTGGTGAACGTGACCTGCAGGTCGCGCACTTGGAGCAGGGGGGTTGGCGGCGTTTGGGAAGGCGGAGCCATCAGTACCTCACCCTCGGGTCGATGACGGCGTACAGGAGGTCGACGGCGAGGTTCGCGACGACGATGAAGAAGGCGGCCAGCAGGGTGACCCCGAGCACCACGGGCTGGTCCGAGCTGACCAGGGCTCCGTAGAACAGCCTTCCGATGCCCGGGAGTCCGAAGATGGACTCGGTGATGACGGCTCCGGCGAGCAGGCTGCCGAGGTCCATGCCGAAGATGGTGAGGATCGGGGTCATTCCGGAGCGCAGCCCGTGTTTGACCACGACGGTGCGCTCGGGCATTCCCTTGGCGCGGGCGGTGCGGATGTACGGCTCGGCCATGGCCTCGATCATCGAACCGCGGCTCTGGCGGGCGTACATGGCGGCGTAGAGCAGGGCGAGCGCGGTCCAGGGCAGGAGCAGGTTGCTCGCCCAGGCGAGGGGGTTGTCGGTGAAGGCCTGATAGCTGGGGTAGGGCAGGATCCCGGCGATGCGGATGACTCCGTAGATGAGCATCACGGAGGTGAAGTACACGGGCAGGGAGGCCGCGGCCACGGCGCCGACCATGAGGACCTTGTCCGTGGCCGTGTCCTTGCGCAGGGCGGCGGTGACTCCCGCGCCGAGGCCGAGGACGAGCCAGAGGGCGGCCGCGCCGACGGCGAGGGAGGCGGAGACCGGGAGCCGGTCCATCAGCAGGTCCCATACGGGCAGGGAGTTCTCGTACGAGTAGCCCAGGCAGGGGAAGTCGCACTGGACGGCGTACTGGCCGGTGCCGAGGGTGCGTCCGGTGAAGATCCCGGTGAGGAACTCGCCGAACTGCCGCCACAGCGGCCGGTCCAGGCCGAGGTAGGCGCGTACGTCGGCCAGCCGCTCGGCGCTGCAGGTCTTGCCGCAGGCGGCCGCGGCCGGGTCTGAGGGGAGCACGTAGAAGATGAGGAAAGTGACGGCGGCGATGGCCAGGAGGACGCCGGCGAGGGCGATCAGCCGGCGCGCGAGGTAGAGGATCACGTCCGGCCCCCCCTCGGGTCGAGGATGTCGCGCAGGGCGTCGCCGAGCAGGGTGAAGGCGAGGACCGCGAGGAAGAGGAAGAGGCTCGGGATGACGAAGTACATGGGGTCGGTCTCGTAGAAGGCCACGGACTCGGCGATCATCTGGCCCCAGGAGGGGGTGGGCGGGCGGACGCCGACACCGAGGTAGCTGAGCGCGGCCTCGGTGCTGATCATGCCGGGGATGAGCAGGGTGGTGTAGGCGATGACCGGGCCGGAGACCCCCGGGAGGATGTCCCGGGTCAGGATCCGCCAGGAGCTCGACCCGCCGACGCGGGCGGCGTCCACGTACTCGCGGTGTTTGAGCGAGAGGGCCTGGCCGCGGACGACGCGGGCGACGCCGGGCCAGCCGAAGACGCCGATGACGACGGTCATGAGGACGATGCGGTTGACGTCCTTGGCCACCGACAGCATCGCGATCATGAAGATGAGGGACGGGAAGGACATCGTCAGGTCCATCAGCCGGGACAGGACGGCGTCCGTGCGCCCGCCGAAGTAGCCGGCGGCGATTCCGGCGGCGGTGCCCGCGACGACCACGATGGCGGTGGCGGCGAAGGCGATGAGCAGCGAGACCTGGGCGCCGTGGACGACGCGGGCGAACAGGTCGCGGCCGCTGACGGGTTCCACGCCGAGCCAGTGGTCGGGGCTGATCCCGCCGAAGGAGCCCAGCGGCTGGCCGCCGAGGTAGGGGTCGATGGCGGACTTGTCGAACTCGTCCGGGGACCAGCCGCCCAGCGCGCCCAGCCAGGGGGCGGTGGCGGCCATCAGGACGAAGAGGAGGACGACGCAGAGGCTGACGCGGACGGCGGGGCGGCGGCGGAGTTCCCGCCGGGCGAGCTGCCAGGGGCTGCTGCCCGGGGGGACGGTCCCGGCCGGTGCGCCGTCCGGGGCTGCCGGACGGGCGGCGCCCGGTCCGGCGGCGCCCGGTGCGGTGGTGGTCATGGTGTCAGGGCCCCCCGCGTCCTCAGCCCTGGCTCTTCGACGGATCCTTGAGGCCGATGGTGGCGTAGTCGAGCTGGCCGACCCAGACGGGGTGGCCGAAGGCGCCGGCGATGTTGGTGCCGACGAGCAGCGGCTTGCGCTCCAGCAGGAGGGGGATGGCCGGGGACTTCTTCATGATCTCGGCGTCGAGGTCGATCCAGGCCTGGTTGGCCTGCTTGGCGTCGGCCATGGCGTTGATCTCGTCGATCCGCTTCATCGTGGCTTCGTCGCGGAACTGGGCGTTGTTGCCCTGGTTGCCCTTGTCCTTGATGGTGCGTCCGTCGAAGACGAAGGGGATCCAGGTGGAGCCGGACGGGTAGTCGGGGCACCAGCCGGCGAGTGACATGTCGGGGGTGGTGGACAGATCGCCGATGACGTCGTAGTAGGCACCCGGGTCGACCGTGTCGATGACGACCTCGACGCCGGCACGGGCGAGGCCCTGCTGGAGGGCCTCCGCCTTGCCCTTGTCGCCGGTGGAGACGGCGAGCGAGACCTTCAGGGTCTCCTTGCCTGCGGCCTTGAGGAGCTCCTTGGCTTTGGCGGGGTCCCCGGAGGGGGTGATCTTGAGTGTGTCGGCCTGCTTGCCGCCGGACATGGCCGGGGGCAGGTAGGCGGTGGCGATCTCGTTGAGGGCAGGGCCGCCGCCCGCGGTGATCACGGCCTCCTTGTCCACGGCGTACTGCATGGCCTCGCGGACCTTGGGGTCGTTGAAGGGGGCGCGGGAGTTGTTGAGGTGGAGCATCTCGGTACAGCCCTGCGACTCGGCCAGCAGCCGCGACTTGATCTCCGGCTTGGGCAGCACCTTGGGGGCGCTCTCGGGCCGCATGTCGGACCACTGGACGGAGGAGGCGTCGGCGCCCTCCCCGGCGATGATCCGGTCGTCGATCTGGCCGCCCTTGAGGCCCATGACGACCACGAACTTGTCGGGGTAGGCCTTGCGGACGGTGTCGGTCTTGGCGTCCCAGTGCTCGTTGCGGACCAGGACGAGCTTCTTGTCGCGGTCGTACGACTCGATCTTGTACGGGCCGGAGGAGAACGGGCGGGCGTCGTACTGGGCGCCCTTCTCCTGCGACTCGGGGACCGGGGCGAAGGTGGGGAGGGTCGCGGTCGCGGAGAACTCGGCGACGGGCCGCTTCAGTTCGAAGACGATCGTGCGGTCGTCGGGGGTCTTGACGGAGTCGAGGTGCTTGCCCTGGAGCGGGCCCTTGTAGCCCTCGGCGCCGGCGAGGTACTGGGCCGCGTAGTCGGGGCCGCCGGTGAGGTCGGGGGCCATGGAGCGCTCGACGTTGTACTTGATGTCCTGCGCCTTGATGGGCGATCCGTCCTCGTACTTCACCCCTTCCTTCAGGGTGAAGGTCCAGGTGCGGCCGCCGTTGGAGGGGGTGCCGAGGTCGGTGGCGAGGTCGGGGACGAGCTCGCTGCCGGCCTTGCCCGGTTCGGCCTTGAAGGTGACCAGGGTGCGATAGAGGAGGCGGGTGCCGAAGTCCATGGTCGGCATGACCCAGTTGCGGGCGGGGTCGAGGTGGGCGAAGTCCTGGTTGGACAGGACGGTGATGGTGCCTCCCTTGACGGGTGCGCCGCCGAGGATCTTCCCGTCGTTGGCGGAGGCGGGGTTGGACGCGCCGCCGCCTCCGGCGGAGCCCTTCTTGGGGTCGGAGCAGCCCGAGGCGCCGAGTGCGAGTGCGGCCACCAGGGCGGTGGCGAGGGCGAGTTGGGTGCGCTTGGTCATGGGTCACTCCAGTGAAGGGCCGCGCTCTATGATGTGACCGGTAACATAGTAATGTGAAATTGTACTGACAAGGGGTTGGACCCAGGTTGGACCCACCGTTATCCAGCCGTGTCCAAATCAGTACGGGCAACAGGGTGTTGGGCATGCCGAACGCCGGGCGCGCCACTGCTGCGCCCGGCGTCGTGGGGGCCCGGGGTTCGCTCCGGACCCGGGGCGGGACCTGCCGCTAGAGGCCCGAGCCCAGGCGGCCCTTGGTGCGGCCCACCGGTTCGTCGCGGCCCTGGGCCCAGAGGGAGCGGACGTGGCCCAGGTGACGGGTCATGCAGGCTTCGGCCGCCTCCGCGTCGCCGCTGAGCATCAGGTCCAGGAGCTCGAGGTGTTCCTCGGCGGAGGAGACCAGCTTGCCGGCCTCGTCCAGGCCCGTCAGGCCGTACAGCCGGGAGCGCTTGCGCAGGTCGCCCACGGTTTCCACCAGGCGGTCGTTGCCCGAGAGGCCGAGCAGCGTGAGGTGGAAGCGGCGGTCGGCCTCCAGGTAGCCGATGAGGTTGTGCTCGCGCGCGCTGGTGACGATCTCCTGCGCGATGGGGCGCAGGGCCTCCAGGGACTCCGGCGTGGCGATCTTCGTGATCCGGCCGATGGTCGGGACCTCGATCATCGTGCGCAGCTCGGTGTACTGGTCCAGATCGCGCTCGCTGACCTCCGTGATGCGAAAGCCCTTGTTGCGGACCGGTTCCACCAGGCCCTCGCGGGCCAGGTCGAGCATGGCCTCGCGCACCGGGGTGGCCGAGACGCCGAGCTCGGCTGCGAGGCCGGGGGCGGAGTAGACGCTCCCGGGGCGCAGTTCACCCGCTATCAGGGCTGCCCGCAGGGCGTGGCCGACCTGGTCGCGGAGCCGTTCCTGAGCCTTGATGAGACTGTGCTGCTTCAGGTCACCCATTGCATTTCCTCCGAGACCGCTCACACCACCGGCGTGCGGAGGAACAGCGTACAATGTCACGTTGCGCTCGCTCCTCAGTGGACACCGCTCCCGGCGGCCTCGAACAATGCGACCGCCACAGCGAGATCTTCCCAGGCCATGCCCACACTCTTGAAGAGCTGTGGACAACTCGCTGCCCCAGCCCCCGGCATCCGGCCCGCGACCAGGTCGGCCAGGGTGCCGCTGATATGACCGGCGCCGATCGCCCCTTCCGCCTCCGGCACCAGCAGGTCCCCCGCCTCGCGCAGAGCCGCCGCACGCGACTCCACGTACACGGCAGCCCGCCGGACCAGCGCCGTGTCCACCTCGCGGGCGTCCGGCTCGTGCGAGCCGACGGCGACCACGGTGGCGCCCGGCGCGATCAGCCGTCCGTCGAAGAGGGGTTCGCGGGAGGTGGTGCAGCAGATCACCAGGTCGGCGTCGGCCACTTCCGCCGCCGTCCCCGTCCGGGCGGGGACGCCCAGCCCCCGCGCGTGCGCCGCCAGCTTCTCCGCGCGGCCGGCGCTGTCCGCGGACCCCGCACGGGCCACGACCACCACCTCCGCCAGCTGCCGCATCGCGTGCACCGCTTCGAGGTGCCCGTACGCCTGCGGTCCCGATCCGAAGAGCAGCAGCCGCAGCGGCCGCCCGGCCGGGGCCAGGTGGCGCAGCGCGAGCGCCGAGACCGCCGGGGTGCGCAGGGTGGTCAGCGCCGCCCCGTCGAGCAGGGCCACCGGACGCAGGGTGGGCCCGTCCAGGAGGAGGTAGGACCCCGTGATCCGGGGCAGCCCGAGCGCCGGGTTCCCGGGGGCCACCCCGGCGATCTTCACGCCGGCGTAGGCCCCGGTGGCGGCCGGCATCAGCAGCAGCTCCCCGCCGCCGGGCACGGGCAGGGCGCTGCGCGGCGGGCAGGTCTCCGGGTCCAGCCCGGCCCGAAGGGCGCCGGCCAGCGCGTCCGCGGCGGCGGCCGGGGTGAGCAGCCCGGCCATCTCGGCGCCCGACAGCTGGGGGATCACAACAGGAACCCGGCGCCGAGCGCGTCCTGCGGGTCGACGCTGAAGAGGTGTTCGCCCGTGCGGTACGCCGTACCGGTGACCTCCGTGACCACGCCCTCCGCCACCCGTGCGGCGACGCGGCCGGTGAACACCGTGCCCACGACCGACTCGTGCAGCAGGTCCTCCCCCTCCCCCAGCCGCCCGTCCTCGGCCAGCAGCGCGAGCCGCGCCGACGTGCCGGAGCCGCAGGGCGAGCGGTCGATCTGCCCGTCGGCGAAGACGGTGACGTTGCGCTGGTGCGGCCCGAAGGGGGTGTCGGGGAGCTCCTCGTACAGGGTCACCCCGTACACCCCGGAGAGCAGCGGCCCGTCCGGGTGCCAGGTCCCGGGGTGGGTGGCGAGGGCGGCCCTGATCTCCTTCCCGGCCCGCACGAGCGCGGGCAGGGAGGCCGGGGTCACGTCCAGGCCGAGGTCCCGGGCGGGCAGGGAGGCGTAGCAGGCCCCGCCGTGCGCGATGTCCACCTCGGCCATGCCGAGGGTGGTGGCGACGGGCACCTTGCGGGCGCTGCTACGGGCCGGGACGTTGCGGAAGGTGACCCCGGTGGTGCGGCCCCCCGAGCGGTGCACGGTCGCGGCGACCCGCCCCGAGGGCACGTCGATCCGTACCTGGACGTCCCCGTCGTCCGGGGCGGCGACCCGGCCGGTGTCCACGGCCCAGGCTCCGAGGGCCATGGTGCCGTGGCCGCAGGCGGTGGAGTAGCCGTCCTTGTGCCAGAACAGCACCCCGAAGTGGGCCCCGTCGTCGTCGGGCGGGACCACGAAGCCCCCGTACATCCCGGCGTGCCCGCGCGGCTCCTGCACGAGGAGCCGGCGTACGTCGTCCAGGGGGCCCCGCCGGGGGGCGGTGCCCGATCCCCCCGGTCCGATGGCGGTGGCGCAGCGCTCGGCGACGGTGTCCCCGGGCACGGGCGGCGCTCCCCCGGAGGTGAGGTCGACGATGCGGAAGGGCTCGCCGGCGGTGTGGTAGTCCACGGTTCGTACGACGGTCACAACAGGAACCCTCCGGGGAACGGGTCGGACGGGTCGAGGAAGTACTGGGCGGTGCCGGTGATCCAGGCCCGTCCGGTGACGGTGGGCACGAGGGCCGGGCGGCCGGCCACCGTGGTCTCGCCGATGAGGCGGCCGGTGAACTCGGTGCCGATGAAGGACTCGTTGACGAAGTCCGTGTCCAGGGGCAGGAGTCCGCGGGCGTGCAGCTGCGCCATGCGCGCGCTGGTTCCCGTACCGCACGGCGAGCGGTCGAACCAGCCGGGGTGGATGGCCATCGCGTGCCGGGAGCGGCGGGCGTCGGAGCCGGGGGCGGCGAGGTAGACGTGCTTGACCCCGCCGAAGGAGGGGTTCTCGGGGTGGACGGGCCGGTCCGGGGAGGCGTTGATCGCCTCCATGACGGCCAGTCCGGCGGCGAGCAGGTCGTCCCCGCGCTCCCGGTCGAAGGGGAGCCCGAGGGAGTCGAGTTCGACGAAGGCGTAGAAGTTGCCGCCGTAGGCGAGGTCGTAGGTGACCGTGCCGTACCCGGGGACCTCGGCCTTGAGGTCGAGGCCGACGCAGAAGGCCGGGACGTTGGTGAAGGTGGCGGCGGTGGCCGCCCCGTCCTCGACCCGGACGTCGACGCTGACGAGCCCGGCCGGGGTGTCGAGCCGGACGGTGGTGACCGGCTCGACGACGGGCACCATGCCGGTCTCCACCAGGACGGTGGCGACCCCGATGGTGCCGTGCCCGCACATGGGGAGCAGGCCCGACACCTCGATGTAGAGGACGCCGAAGTCGGCGTCGGGGCGGGTCGGGGGCTGCAGGATGGCGCCGCTCATCGCGGAGTGGCCGCGCGGCTCGTACATGAGCAGGGTCCGGAGGTGGTCCAGGTGCTCGATGAAGTGGAGCCGCTTGTCGGCCATGGTGGCGCCGGGGATCACCCCGACTCCTCCGGTGATCACCCGGGTGGGCATGCCCTCGGTGTGCGAGTCCACCGCGTGGTAGATGTTTCGGGTGCGCATCAAGTCCCCCTCGGACTGGCTTAGTTGAGACCCTCGGCGAGGGCCTTCTCGGTGGCGGCGCGGACGCCGGCCTCGATCTCGCCGGTGAGCGGGAAGCGGGGCGGGCGGGTGGGGCCTCCGGGGCGTCCGGCCAGGTCCATGGAGAGCTTGATGGCCTGGACGAACTCGGTCTTGGAGTCCCAGCGCAGCAGGGAGTGCAGGGACTTGTAGAGCGGCAGGGCGGTGTCGAGGTCTCCCGCGACGGCGGCGCGGTAGAGGGTGGCGCAGGCCTGCGGGAGCGCGTTGGGGTAGCCGGCGATCCAGCCGACGGCGCCGGCCAGGGCGAGTTCGAGCAGGACGTCGTCGGCGCCGATCAACAGGTCGAGGCCCGGGGCGAGTTCGGCGATCTCGTAGGCGCGCCGCACGTCCCCGCTGAACTCCTTGACGGCGACGATCGAGCCGTCGGCGTGCAGCCGGGCGAGCAGGGAGGGGACGAGGTCGACCTTGGTGTCGATGGGGTTGTTGTACGCGACCACGGGCACGCCGACGCGGGCGACCTCGGCGTAGTGGGCGCGCACGGCGTCCGCGTCGGCCCGGAAGGCGTTCGGCGGCAGCAGGAGCACGGATCCGGCGCCGGCCTCGGCGGCCTGCTCGGCCCAGCGGCGGGATTCGGCGCTGCCGTAGGCGGCGACTCCGGGCATCACGCGGGCCCCGTCGCCGGCGGCCTCGACAGCGGTACGGACGACGCGGGCGCGCTCCTCGTCGGTGAGGGTCTGGTACTCGCCGAGGGAGCCGTTGGGGACGACGCCGTCGCAGCCGTTGGCGATCAGCCAGGCCACGTGTTCGGCGTAGGCGTCGTGGTCGACGCTCAGGTCTTCCCGCAGGGGCAGGGTCGTGGCGACCATGATGCCGTGCCAGGGGCGGGTGCGGGTGTCCGTACCGGCGGGCGCGGGGGTGTGCGCGTGGGTCATGAGGATGCTCCCTAGGGTGATGTGTGACATTTTACTAGTGGGTATGACGTGGCCACAAGAGGTGCGGCCGCCCTGTCGGCGGTCCGTCAGGGAAGTTCGTCCGAAAGCGCCTCAGCGAGACGGTTCGGCGGGAAGTGCGGCGAGGTGGCGGAGGGGGACCGGGCAGGACAGCGGCCTGCGGTCGGGGGCGGGGTCGGTCCCGGCGAGGGCGGCGACGGCCGGCCCGCACATCCGGCCCTGGCACCAGCCCATCCCGGCCCGGGTGAGGAGTTTGACCGTACGGGCGTCCCGCGCGCCCAGGTCTTCGACGGCCTCCCGGATCCGGCCCGCCGGGACCTCCTCGCAGCGGCACACGTCGGTGTCCTCGCGCAACCAGCCGGTCCAGCCGGGGCCCGGCCGGTGCGCGCCGGCCATCGCGGCGGCGAAGGCGCGCAGCCTCGTACGAGTACGGGCGAGGCGTGCCGGGACGGGCCGGCCCGCGATGGAGTGGGCGGCGATCTCCCCTTCGGCCAGGGCCAGTTGGGCGCCGCCGATGCCGCCGGTCTCCCCGGCGGACCAGATCCCGGGGACGGAGGTGCGCTGCTCGGCGTCCAGCTCCAGGGCGACGGTGGCGTCCGGGCTCGGGCGGGTGGCGCAGCCGAGACCGGTGGCCAGCTCCAGCTGGGGCACGAGCCCGTGGCCGACGGCCACGGCGTCGCAGGGGATGCGCCGGGCGGTACCGGGGAGCGGGCGCCAGTCGCGGTCGAGGCGGGCCACGGTGACGGCCTCGACCCGGTCGGTGCCGTGGGCCTCGGTGACGGCGTGCCGGGTGAGCAGGCGCACCCCGTGGCGAACCAGCGCCCCGCCGTACGTGGCGCCTTCCACCAGCTTGCCCGGGTTGCGGAGCAGGGCGGGGGCATGGGCGGAGTAGCCGGTGTACGCGGCGGCCTCCACGACGGCGGGCACCCGGGCTCCGGCGGCGGCGAGCGAGCCGGCCACGGCGAGCAGCAGCGGCCCGCTCCCGGCGACCACGACCCGGCTGCCCGGGAGCACGAGCCCGGCCTTGAGCATGGCCTGCGCCCCACCGGCTCCGACGACCCCGGGCAGGGTCCAGCCGGGGAAGGGGAGCTGGCGCTCGTAGGCGCCGGTGGCAAGCAGGACGGTACGGGCCCGGACGGTGGCGGGGGCCTCGTCGGAGCCGGCGACGGCGTGCAGGGTCCAGGCGGGGCCTGCGCCCGGGTCCGGGGTCACCGTCCAGACGTGGTGCTGGGGGAGGTACGTGATCCGGCCGGCCGCCACATGCTCCTGCAGGGCGGCTTCGCGCGAGGCGAAGGCGGACCATCCGTGGTGCAGGGCCTCGGGGCGGGCCGCGCCGAGGCCTGGCGCGGGGTGACGGAAGTACTGCCCGCCGGGCCGCTCCCCCGCGTCCAGGAGGATGACGCGCAGGCCCAGTCCGGCGGCCGTGACCGCGGCGGCGAGACCGGCGGGGCCGGCGCCGACGACGGCGAGGTCGGACGGGGAGTCAGACGGCGAGGTCGTCATGGCCGGTCCCTTCCTGGGTGGTGACGTGGTCGCCCGGGCGGGCGGGGACGAGGCACGCGCGCTGGTTCGGGCGGCCGTTGACGGTGACGAGGCAGTCGTAGCAGCTGCCGATCCCGCAGAACGCTCCGCGGGGGGCGGCGGTTTCGCGGGTGGTGCGCCAGGCGAGGATGCCGGCGGACCAGAGGACGGCGGCGATGCTCTGTCCGGACTGGGCCGGGAGTTCGCGGTCGTCGAAGCGGAGGCTCCAGGTTTCCGCGGGGGTGCCGCCCACCAGGTCGCGGGGTGACCTTCGCCGGCCCCTCGTCGCTTCGCTCATCGCTTCCGTCCTCCTCGATTCCTCTGCCGCGGCGCGTGTTCCGCACTGCGGTGTGCCCTGCGGGGCCGTCCCCGCCCCACCCTTCCACCGTTCCCCGGGCCGGCCCGGACCCGGTCCTCAAATGCCGGACGGGCTGGAGGGGTACCGGGCTGCGCCCGGACCCCCTGGGGCTCCGCCCCAGACCCCGCGCCTCAAACGCCGGCGAGGCTGGATCGGCCGGGGACGGGGGCGGGGTGGGGTGTTGGCCGGGACGTAAAGCGTGATGTGTGGCGCGAGAACACCCCTCACCCTGCCTACGTAGGGCACAGGGCGCCTAAATCATGCAGTCCAGGCCGACACCCCACCCCGCCCCCGGCAACGGCGCCTCACCCCCGGTCATCGCGGGGACTCCGCAAACCGCGCCGGAGCAAAGGGAGCCGGGTCCAGGGCAGGAGCCGCACCCGTCAGCGCCGCCGCGATCAGCGCTCCCGTCCCCGGCGCCAGCCCGATCCCCGCACCCTCGTGGCCGCAGGCGTGGAACAACCCCGGAACCCGGGGGTCCGGACCGATCGCCGGAAGGTGGTCCGGCAGGTACGGCCGGAAGCCGTGGTACGCACGCAGGACGCGCACGTCCGCCAGCACCGGAAAGAGGGCCGCCGCCTGCGCCGCCAGCCGCCGCAGCGCCTCCGTCGACAGCGAGCGGTCGAAGCCGACCCGCTCGCGGGTGGCGCCGATCAGGACCGGCCCCGCCGGGGTGCCCTCGACCACCGCCGAGGACTGCAGCGCCGCCGACCCGCTCGCGACGTCCGCAATGTAGTCCGCGGCGTAGACCTTGTGCCGCACCACCCTCGGCAGCGGCTCCGTCACCAGGACGAAACCCCTCCGGGGCAGCACCGGAAGTCCGACTCCGGCCAGCGCGGCCACCGCCCCGCCCCAGGTGCCGGCCGCGTTGAGCACCGCCGGGGCGAGGAGGTCGCGGCGAGCCGTGCGGACTCCGCGGACTTCGCCCGCCGGGCCCCGGAGGAACTCCGTGACCTCCTCCCCGAGGTGGAGCACCACGCCCGGCGCCGCGGCCAGCAGCTGCGCCGCCGCTTGGGCCGGCTGGACCTGGGCGTCCTGCGGGTAGTGGAAACCGCCCGCCAGGTCCGGGGCGAGGTGGGGCTCCAGTTCGCCCAGCTCTCCCGGTCCCACCTCGACCGCGTCGACGCCGGCCGCGCGCTGGCCGTCCGCGAAGCCCCGTAGGGCCTTCACGGTGGCCTCGTCCGCGGCGACGACCAGGCCGCCCTTGGCCTCGTACTCGATCTCCCCCGGGAGTTCGAGCGCGAGCTCCCGCCAGAGTCGCGCCGAGAGCAGCGCGAGGTCCAGCTCGGGGCCCGCCTCCTTGTCGGAGACGAGCAGATTGCCTTCGCCGGCGCCGGTCGTGCCACCGGCGACCGGGCCGCGGTCGACGACGGCCACGCGGAGTCCGGCACGCGCCGCGTAGTACGCGCACGCGGCTCCGACGACGCCTGCGCCGATGATCACGAGGTCCAGGGGGTGTCTCTTGGGCACGGCAGTAATATGTCACATATCTCTAGAGGCGGACAGAGGCGGCCAGGGGTGGACCGAGCCCGGGCCGAGATGGCCCGGGACGGCCCAGGTCAGCCGCGGAGCGGGCCCTCGCAGCTGTAACTCGACGTACCCGCAACACGGTTGGTCCAGACGTCCAGCGCACCGAAGGAGCAGTTCATGTCGGCCAGGTTGTTCGAGGCCGCGCCCGCACGGTCGAGGATGAAGTAATCGACCGTCTCGGACATGTCCTTGAAGTTCTGGTCGTCGCTGCGCCAGTCCTTCAGGTTCGCCGTGATCCTGCCGGTACAGGTGAACCGGCGCTTGCCCGGCTCGCCGTTCTCCACGCAGTCCGGCGTGTTGTACGTGGCCGTCGCGAAGGTGGACTTCACGTCCGCGAGCGCCGCGTCGCGCAGCTGCGCGTTCGGGGTGAAGGAGGTGTTCGGCACGAACAGCTGGTCGACCCTGGCGATCTGGGCGTCCAGGAACCGGTCGTAGCCGGTCTGGACGGCCGCGTCCCGGCCCATCCTGGTCCGCCAGGCGTCGAAGCCCGCCGGGTCGTTGGCGCGCAGGTAGCCGTACATCTCCCGCAGCTTCGAGGGCTGCTCGGTCCACAGGAACTCGAAGAAGGCGCCCGAGTACCCGTAGAAGCGGAAGCCGTCGTTGGCGTACGTGGCGTGCAGGAGCTGGTCCACCGACATGCGCGGGCCGCCGCCCGCCGTGTCGGCGATGATGCTCTTGATCAGGGACTTGCGTACGGCGATGCCGTTGTCGCGGGTCGCGCCGTCGAAGAACTCGGCGGTGCCCTCGTCCATGGCGGTCGTGCGGTCGCCCTCGTACCAGGCGCCCTGGCCGAAGGTGCCGGGGACGGCGAAGCGGCCGTTGAGGTAGTGCGTGTACTCGTGGCGGAAGAGCTCTTCCAGGGTGAGCTGGGAGTCCTGCGGGACGCGGCGCTGGTAGGTGTAGAAGGTGGCGCCGTTCTCGATGTAGATGCCGCCGTTGTTGGTGCCGTAGCCGGTGAGGATCGGGTGGTAGTTCACGTAGTCCGCGCGGGAGGCGTAGAGCACGATGTTCAGGGTGGTGTTGACGTCCCCGGCGATCGGCTGGTCGGTGCCCACGACCCGGTGGTACTGGGTCTTGACCTGCTTGCTCGCGTAGTAGAGCTGGTCGACGGTGGCCCGGTCGAGGGCGGTGCGGACCTTGATGGCGCCGCTGTCGTACGTGTAGGTGTTCGGGAAGAGCTCCCGCTCGATGTCCTCCTTGCACACCCCGTACGGCTTGCACGCCTGGTAGAAGTTGAGCCAGGAGACGGCCTTCGCCCACGGCTCGCTGCCGTCGCCGAAGGCGGCCCTGGCCGGCGCGAGGAGCGCGCCGAGGTCGGCGGTGGTCCCGTCCTTCAGGCCCGCGATCTGGCCGAAGCGGCCGAACTCGGCGATGGCGTCGCGCGCCACCCAGGCGTTCGCGGTGCCCTTGAGGTGGGCGTACGTGGCGAAGTTCTTGAAGGTGGCGCGGTACGGGGCGTCGGCGGCCGCCGCCGCGTGGAACGCGGTGTCGTTGTTGTACACGCCGAGGTAGTTGACGGAGAGGGCGGCGAGCGCCGCGCCCGCCCAGGCGGTGTCCAGGTGCGTCGCGGTGTGCGACGGGTCCATGGTGGCCAGGACGTTCTTGATCAGGCCGAGCTGGTGGTGGCGCAGGCCGGGGGCGCTGCCGGTGTAGAGGGCCTCGCGCAGGGTGCGGGCGTTGGAGCCGGTGGCGTCGAAGGTGCGGGCGGCGCCCGCGAAGGCGGCGATGGCCCGGCGCATGGCGTCGACGGTCGGGGCGTCGGTGACGTCGATCTCGCTGCGGGAGTGGTCGTGGTAGGCCACGGCGTGCAGGTAGGTGAACATCTCCTCCAGATGGGAGGAGTTCAGTCCGTCGTGAGAGGCGGCCAGGCCGGATATCCGGCGGGAGACGGCCTGCACGTGGGCGTCCGACATGACGGGGGCCAGGCGGGCGTCCCAGGTCCAGATGAGGCCCGAGAGGCAGCCGCCCTTGGCCGCCGTGACGGCCGGGTCGGCGAGGAAGTCGGCGAACTGCTCCGGGGTGAGCCCGGTGATCCCGTCGAGGGTGCACGGGACGCCCGCGGCGGTGCCCTGGGCGGCGGCGGCGAGCCGGCCGCTCTTCGTGGCCGTCACGGCGGCGGGTGCGGTGACGGCGCCGGGCACCTTGCCTTCGGCGACGGCCTGGCCGCCCGGGGTCTGGCCGCCGGGGGCCGGCGCGGGCGCGGGGGCGGCCTGCTGTGCGTCGGCGAGGTGCTCGACCTCGTCGAACGGGTTCGCACCGGCCTCGGTACCCGCGGCGCCCCCGGTGAAGGCACCGGGCGCGGTGGGACCCGCTGCGTTGGCGCGGGCGCCGGTCTCGGCGGCCTGGGTCACGGCCTGGCCGGCAGTGGCGAGGAGGGTGACCGCGACGGCGGCGGAGAGGAGGGACGTGCGCACAACTCTGTGCTGGGACACCAAGAACTCCTGGCTGGGAGGGGCGGTGGGGGAAAGTGCGGAACTGCCCTGCTTCACGCGGCGTTTGGCGGGGATTAACGTGGCGCGGTGTGAGCTGTAACATAGTAATGTGAAATTGCACTGACAAGACCTGTGTGCCCACCAGTTCGCATCTTCTTGAGGGAGCCCCTGTGACCGACACCCCCTCCCGCCCCACCGCCGGGCTCAACATCGGCAGTCACGACCTGCCGGTATCAGCCGAGTTGTCCCGCTTCATGGCGTCGGACTGGGCGGCCTCCCCCCTGCCGGACGCCACGCGCGTCCCCTCGTACGCCGTCACCCCCGCCCGCCGCGCACGCCTCTCCGCCCGCTTCCCCGGCGAGCGGCTGATCATCCCCGCGGGCGAGCTGAAGGTCCGCAGCCACGACTGCGACTACCGCTTCCGCCCGCACAGCGCGTACGCCTGGCTGACCGGACTCACCGGCGAGGACCAGGTCGGCCACGTCCTGGTCCTGGAGCCGGCCGGCCCGCACGGGCACGAGGCCGTCCTCTACCTGCGCCCGCGCTCACTGCGCAGCGGCGGCAACGAGGAGTTCTACCGCGACCGCCGCTACGGGGAGTTCTGGGTCGGCCGCCGGCCCGACCTCGCGGAGGCGGAGCGGCTCTCCGGCATCCGCTGCGCCCACCTGGACGCGCTGGGCTCCCCGACGGGGCGCAATGCCGCCGCGGACCCGGAGCTCGCCGTCGCCCTCTCCGAACTGCGCCTGGTCAAGGACGCCTGGGAGGTGGCCGAGCTGCAGCTCGCCGTCGACCACACCACGGCCGGGTTCGAGGACGTCGTACGGGACCTCCCGCGCGCCCTGGCACACCCGCGCGGCGAGCGGTGGATCGAGGGGGTCTTCAACCGCCGCGCCCGGGCCGAGGGCAACGGCACCGGCTACGAGACGATCGCCGCGTCGGGCGCGCACGCCTGCGTACTGCACTGGATCCGCAACGACGGCCGGCTGAACGCGAGCGACCTGCTCCTGATGGACGCGGGCGTGGAGACCGACGGCCTCTACACGGCGGACGTCACCCGCACCCTCCCGCTGTCGGGCCGGTTCTCCCCCGTCCAGCGGCAGGTGTACGAACTGGTCCTGGCCGCCCAGGACGCGGGCATGGCGGCGCTGCGGCCGGGCGCGAGCTTCCGCGACTTCCACCGGGCCGGGATGCGGGTGATCGCGGAGGGGCTCGCGGAGTGGGGGGTGCTCAAGAACGCCGAGGGCGATCTGCACCGGCGCTACACCCTGTGCAGCAGCGGTCACATGCTCGGGCTCGACGTGCACGACTGCGCGCAGGCGCGCGCGGACACCTACCTGGACGGGGTGCTCGAAGAGGGCCAGGTCCTCACCGTGGAGCCGGGGCTCTACCTCCAGCCCGACGACGAGACCCTCCCGCCGGAGCTGCGCGGCATCGGCGTCCGCATCGAGGACGACCTGGTGATCACGGCCGAGGGCGCCCGGCTGATGTCGGGCGCCCTGCCGCGCACGGTGGCGGGCATCGAGGAGTGGATGGGGAACCTGCTGGAGGACGGCGGCCGGTAGCGGGCCGCGGGGCGGGGCGGGCCCCGGCGCGGTTCACCGCGCCCGGGCCTCGCGCCCCTGTACGCCTGGGTCCCGTTACGCCTGGGTCCCGTTACGCCGGGTCCCGGGCGGTCAGTCAGTCGTTCCAGTTGTTCCCGTTGCGGTTGCCGCCGTCGTTCCAGCCGCCGTCACGCCAGTTGTTGCCGTTGTCGTGGTTCCAGTTGCCGTTGTCGTGGTTCCAACTGTCGTTGTCGTTCCAGTTGCCGTGGTTCCAGTTGTCGTGGTCCCAGCGGTCGTTGCTCCAGTTGCTGTTGTCCCAGTTGCTGTTCCAACTGTCGTTGTCCCAGTTGCTGTTGTCCCAGCACCAACTGGGACGGTCGTTACCGCGCGAGGGGTCGCAGCAGTAGCGCCACCAGTCGCCCCCACGCCACTCGTTGCCGCGCCAGTCGGCACACCGGTCGTACGTCTGCGGCAGACCCGAGGCAAAGGCACTGCCGAGCGGCATCAGGCCGAGCGTGATCCCGGCGGCCCCTGCCACGGCTGCCGCAATGAACCCACGGCGCATAGTCATACACCTCCGAGAATGAAGGGTCGATTCGTCCGGATTACTCCGTTTATGAGCCGATTCCACCCTCCACCCTCCCCTGCCCACTGTCAAAGGCACCCACGCTCACCAGCGGAAAGGCCTACGGGAGCACCGCCAGGCCGTCCAGCTCGACGAGCGCCGCCTCGTCCCACAGTCGGACCACGCCCACGACCGCCATCGCCGGATAGTCCCGGCCCGCCAACCGCCGCCAGATCAGCCCCAGTTCGGGGGCGCAGTCCCGGTAGTCGGCCACGTCCACGGCGTAGACGGTGACCCGTGCCAGATCGGCCGGTGCGCCGCCCGCCCCCGCCAGTGCGGCCAGCAGGTTCGCCAGCGCCTGCTCGAACTGCTGCGGCAGCGTCGTCCCCACCACCTTCCCCGCGCCGTCGAGCGCCGTCTGCCCGGCCAGGAACACCAGCCGGCCCCCGCTCGCGACGACGGCGTGCGAGAAGCCCGTCGCCGGGGACAGCTCCTCCGGGTTGATCCGCTCCAGGCTCACGCCTCCCCCACCTCCTGCGCCTCCTGCGCCTCCCGCATCTCCTGCGCCTCCTGCATCTCCCGCGCCTCCCGGTAGAGCTCCTTGGCGATGATCGTGCGCTGCACCTCGCTCGCCCCCTCGTAGATCCGCGGCGCCCGCACCTCCCGGTACAGGTGTTCCAGCAGGTGGCCGCGGCGCAGGGCGGTCGCCCCGTGCAGCTGCACCGCGTGGTCGACGACGTACTGGGCCGTCTCGGTGGCCAGCAGCTTCGCCATGGCCGCCCGCCTGGGTACCTGCGGGGAGCGCGCGTCCGCGTCGTAGGCCTCCGCCGCCGCGTAGACGAGGAGGCGGGCGGCCTCGGTCCGGGTGGCCATCTCGGCCACCCGGTGCGCCACGGCCTGCAGGTCGCCCAGTACCCCGCCGAAGGCGGTACGGACGGCCGTGTGCGCCACCGTGGCGTCCAGGGCGGCCCTGGCCATCCCGACGGCGAAGGCGCCCACGCTGGGGCGGAAGAGGTTCAGGGTGTCCATGGCCACCCGGAAGCCCCGGCCCGGCTCCCCCAGCAGGTCGGCCGGGCCCACCGGGACCCCGTCGAAGGCGAGCGCGCCGATCGGGTGCGGGGAGAGCATGTCGAGGGCCTCTCCCGAGAGCCCGGGCCGGTCCGCCGGGACCAGGAAGGCGCTGACCCCCTTGGCTCCCGGACCTTCGCCGGTGCGGGCGAAGACGGTGTAGAAATCGGCCTCGGGCGCGTTGGAGATCCAGCACTTCTCCCCGCTGAGCCGCCAGCCCCCGCCGCCACCCCCACCACCGTCGGCCACGGCTTCGAGCGCCAGCGCCCCCGCGTCCGATCCGGCCCCCGGCTCGCTCAGCGCGAAGGCCGCCACCGTGCGCCCGGCCCGCACGCCGGGCAGCCACCGCTCGCGCTGCGCGTCGCTGCCCGAGCGCAGCACCGGGTACGCGCCCAGTCCCTGGAGGGCGAGGGCCGTCTCCGCCTCCGTGCAGCCGTAGGCGAGGGATTCGCGCAGCAGGCACAGTTCCAGCGCGCCCGAGGTGAACACCCGCCCCAGCAAGCCCTCTTCGCCTAGTGCGGCGAGCAGTGGCCGGTTGACCCGGCCCGGCTCCCCCTTGTCCGCCAGCGGTCGCAGCCGCTCCGCCGCCAGTGCGCGCAGCCGCGCGCACCAGTCCTCCTGGTCCGCCCCGAGCGCGAATCCCGTGAATCGGGTCATCCGTATGCCCCAGCCTCTATCGCGTCCTGTTGACTCCCGTCACCACGACGATACGCTCGTGCTGCGTTCGCACGGCCCGGCTCTTCCACTTCGGTCCACAGTCCATACGCAGGGTCCGGCCCCCACCCGGGGCGCGGGCCGTCGCAAGGGGGCGAACCCGCCTTGGAGCTCAAGCCTTCCGCTCACCGAGACACCTTCGCGCGCGACCACCTGCCGCCCGCGCACGCCTGGCCGCGGCTCCTCTTCGAACTCCCCGGGCTGGCCTACCCCGACCGGCTCAACTGCGGCGTGGAGCTGCTCGACGCCACCATCGCCCGGCTGGGCCCCGACCGCCCCGCCTTCCGCGGCGCGGACGGCACGGTGTGGACGTACGGGGAGCTGCACGCCCGCGTGGACCGGCTCGCGCACGTGCTCACCACCGATCTCGGTGTGGTCCCCGGCAACCGCGTGCTCCTGCGCGGCCCGACCGGCCCCTGGCTCGCCGCGTGCTGGCTGGCGGTGATGAAGGCGGGCGCGGTGGCCGTCACCGTCCTGGCCCAGCAGCGGGCGCAGGAGCTGGCCACGGTGTGCTCGATGGCCCGGGTGAGCCACGCCCTGTGTCAGGCGGAGGTGGTCGACGACCTGGTGAAGGCAGGCGTGCCGGGTCTGCGGATCACCGCGTACGGCGGTGCGGATCCGGGCGACCTGCTGCGCCTGGCCGAAGCCGAACGCCACGCGGAGCCCTTCCCGGCGGTGGAGACCTCCGCCGACGACGTGGCGCTGATCGCCTTCACCTCGGGCACCACCGGGCGTCCCAAGGGCTGCATGCACTTCCACCGCGATCTCCTCGCGGTGGCCGACACCTTCTCCCGGGAGGTGCTGCGCCCCCGCCCCGAGGACGTCTTCGCGGGCAGTCCGCCGCTCGGCTTCACCTTCGGCCTGGGCGGACTGGTGGTCTTCCCGCTGCGGGCCGGCGCCTCGGCGCTGCTGCTGGCGGACGGCTCCCCGCGCCGGCTGCTGCCCGCGCTGGCCGAGCACCGGGTGTCGGTGCTGTTCACCGCGCCCACCGCGTACCGGTCGATGCTGGACACGCTGGGCCCGTACGACACGGGCGCCTACGACCTCTCCGCGCTGCGCCGCTGCGTCTCGGCGGGCGAGAACCTGCCGGCCGCCACCTGGCAGGCCTGGTACGAGCGCACGGGCCTGCGGATCATCAACGGGATCGGCGCCACCGAGCTGCTGCACATCTTCATCTCGGCGGCCGACGAGGACATCCGGCCAGGTACGACGGGCCGGGTGGTGCCGGGCTGGGAGGCCCGGGTGGTCGACGCGGCGGGGCTGCCGGTCGCGGACGAGGTGCCGGGGCTGCTGGCCGTACGGGGGCCGGTGGGCTGCCGCTACCTGGCGGACCCGCGGCAGGGCGAGTACGTACGGGACGGCTGGAACCTCACGGGCGACACCTACGTCCGCGACGCGGAGGGCTATTTCCGCTACGTGGCCCGGGCCGACGACATGATCATCTCAGCGGGGTACAACATCGCGGGACCCGAGGTCGAAGAAGCGCTGCTGCGCCATCCCGACGTGCTGGAGGCGGCCGTGGTCGGCCGCCCGGACGAGCGGCGCGGGCAGATCGTGGTCGCGTACGCGGTCCCCCGGGAGGGCGCGGTCCTGACCGAGGACGCCCTGCGCACCTTCATGCGGAGCGAGCTCGCCCCGCACAAGTGCCCGCGCACCTTCGTCTTCCTGCCCGCCCTGCCCCGGACGGCGACGGGCAAGCTGCAACGCTTCCGGCTGCGCGATCAACACGATGCCGATCACGGACACGAATTAGAGTGAAGCCGTGGTCGAGCAGCACACCCCGCGATCCCTGATCGTCACGTTCTACGGTGCCTACGGGCGGGCCTTCCCGGGCCCGGTCCCGGTGTCGGCGCTGGTCCGCCTGCTGGGCGCGACCGGCGTGGACGCTCCGTCCGTCCGCTCGTCGGTGTCCCGGCTGAAGCGGCGCGGCTTCCTGCTGCCCGCGCGGACCGGGGACCGCTCGGCGGGGTACGAGCTCTCCGGGGAGGCGCGCCGGCTCCTGGAGGACGGCGACCGCCGGATCTACGGAGCCGCCCGCCCGGCGGAGTCCCAGGAGTGGCTGCTGGCCGTCTTCTCCGTCCCGGAGCAGGAACGGGCGAAGCGGCACCTGCTCCGCTCCCGGCTGGCCGGGCTCGGCTTCGGCGCGGTGGCGCCCGGCGTGTGGATCGCCCCGGCGCAGTGGGACGGGGAGACCCGGCACACCCTGGAGCGACTGCACCTGACGCCGTACGTGGAGCTCTTCCGGGGCGCCCACCTGGGCTTCGCCCCGACGGCGGAGTCGGTCTCCCGCTGGTGGGACCTGGCGGCGCTGGCCAAGCAGCACGAGGAGTTCCTCGACCTCCACGAGCCCTCGCTGCGCGCCCTGCAGACGGGCACGGCCGACCCGACCCCGGAGGCCGCCTACCGCGGCTACCTGCTCGCCCTGGACACCTGGCGCCGCCTCCCGTACGCGGACCCGGGCCTGCCGCGCGCCCTGCTCCCGGCGGACTGGCCGGGCGACCGCTCGGCGGCGGTCTTCGCGGAGCTCCACGAGCGGCTGCGGGACCTCGGGGCCGGCTTCGTGGAACCGTAGCGGGGACCGGGGCGTCACCTGGTCTCGTGACAGGAACCGAACACCCGCCGCGCCGAGTCCGATCCGAGCCCCTGCCCGCGGACCCGGCCCCCGGCCCTGTCCCGGACTCCCCCCGCACGTGGCCCCACGTCCTCTCGCTGGTCGCTTCCGGGTTGCTGGGCGCGGCCGCCGGGTGCCTGGCGATCTCCCTCGCCGCCCACTCCCGCGCCTATTGCGACGCGGGCCGGGACGCGGGCGGCATGACCGAGCTGACCTTGCTGCTCCCGGTCCTGGTGGTGGGCTTCGCGTTCTGCGGGGTGATGGTCGCGATGCTCACGCCGCGCAGGCACCCGCTGCTGCGGATGGTGCCGGTGGTGCTCGCGCTGGGCGCGCTGGTGCTCTGGTTCTTCGCCGTCAGGGGCACCCTGGACGGGTATCCGGGGGACCTGGGCCGGTGCGGCCCGGACAACGTGCCGCCGTGGTGGCCGGGCTGGCTGCCGAGCTGACCCGGGCGGGGCGCCTCGACGGCCGCGGCCCGGGCGCGGCCGGGGCGCGGCCCGGGCGGAAAAGGGGCTGTACCGCGCGCTCGACGCGGGTGATCATGTGCCATGACGTGGACCTTCACCCCTGATCTGGCGGCCTGGGTGGCCGCCGTGCGCCCCGCGGTGGCGGCGCAGCCCGTGCCCCACACCCAGCTGGTCACGGTCATCGACGCGCTGGAGCGGCAGGGCCTGGACGCCTTCGGGTCCGAGCCGCCCCTCTTCGGCTGGTGGACCGGGGCCGACGGACTGGTCGCGGGCGCCGTGGTCCAGTGCCCGCCGCATCCGCTGCTGATCGGCACGCTGCCCGCCGAGGCGGTCCGGGAGCTGGGAACCGCCCTCGCCTCGGAGCCGCTGCTCGCCGGGGTCGACGCGCTCAACGCCCGCCGCGAGGACGCGGGGGCGCTGGCCGTCTCCTGGGGGAAGCCGACCGAGGTAGTGGAGGAGAACCGCCTCTACCGGCTCGCCGGGCTCATCGCCCCCGACCCCGCGCCGGCCGGGCGGGCCCGACCCGCGGCGGAGGCCGACCTCCCGCTGCTCCTGGAGTGGGTCACCGCCTTCAAGCAGGAGTCCGGCGAGGGCGGGGCCGCCTCGGAGGCGGCCCTGCGCGACCGGCTCTCGTACGGGGGCGTGCTGCTCTGGGAGGACGCCGGGACCCCGGTCTCGCTGGCCGGGTTCTTCCGCCCGATCGACGCGGTGACCCGGATCGGCCCGGTCTACACCCCGCCGGAGCTGCGCGGCCGCGGGTACGCCGCCGGGGCCACCCACGCCGCGACCGAGGCGGCGCACGCGGCCGGAGCTGCGGAGGTGCTGCTCTTCACCGACCTGGCGAACCCCACCAGCAACCGCGTCTACCAGCGCCTGGGATACACCCCGGTCGAGGACCGGGTGGAGGTGGCCCTGGCATGACCGGCCCCGCAGAAGGTGAGGAACCGGTCGAGCCCTTCTGGATGCTGGCCGCGAACGTGGTCATGTGGCGCCGCTACGGCGAGGGCGGCCAGGGGCAGCGCCCGGGCACGAAGATGTTCAAGGGCGGCTCCAAGGTGTTCGTCGGCACCACGCGGGGCGGCCTCCGGGACTGCGAGGTCGCCGGGCGGCCGCGACACGGTCGCGGGTACCGGCAGTCCTACGTGGCCACCCGGCACCTGCACAGCTTCCGCCCCGTGCTCGTACGCTCCCCTGCCCTCCTACGGTTCGAAATGGGCTACTTGGAGGAGGAGTACGCCCAGAACCTCGCGGTGCTCCTGGAGCACTATGCCTGGGAGCTCCGCTCCGGCGCATGGCCCGACCGGCCGCATCCGGAGCCCTGCCACTGCCACGAGTGCCTGACCCTGCGGCCACACCGGTAGGCGGGAGCTACCCCCGCCCCGTCGGCGGCTTGCGGCTGCCGGCGCGGTAGGGGGCGGGCCAGGGTGCGGCCGGGCCGGTGTAGGACTGGTCGGCGGCCGCGTGCAGGGTCCAGTGCGGGTCGTAGAGGTGGGGGCGGCCGAGGGCGCAGAGGTCGGCCCGGCCCGCCAGCAGCAGGGAGTTGACGTCGTCCCAGGAGGAGATCGCCCCGACCGCGATCACCGGGACGTTCAGGGCGTTGCGGATCCGGTCGGCGTACGGGGTCTGGTACGCGCGCCCGTATTCGGGGGTCTCCTCCGCCACCACCTGGCCCGTGGAGACGTCGATGGCGTCGGCGCCGTGAGCCACGAAAGCGCGGGCGATGGCCACCGCCTCCTCGGGCGAGGTGCCGCCGGGCGCCCAGTCGGTGGCCGAGAGGCGGACCGTCATCGGCCGGTCGGCGGGCCAGACGGCGCGGACCGCGTCGAAGACCTCCAGCGGGAAGCGGAGCCGGTTCTCCAGCGTGCCGCCGTAGGCGTCGGTGCGGTGGTTGGTCAGCGGGGAGAGGAAGCCGGACAGCAGGTAGCCGTGCGCGCAGTGCAGTTCCAGCAGGTCGAAGCCGCAGTCGGCCGCCCGGACGGCGGCGGCGGCGAAGTCGGAGCGGACGGCTGCGAGGTCGGCGTCGCTCATGGCCCGGGGCACGGCCGAGACTCCGGGGCGGTAGGGCAGTGCGGAGGCGGCCACCAGGGGCCAGTTCCCCTCGGGGAGCGGGGCGTCCATGCCCTCCCACATCACCCGGGTCGAGCCCTTGCGGCCCGAGTGGCCGAGCTGGACGCCCAGCGCGGTGCCGGGCGCCGAGGTGTGCACGAAGTCGGCGATCCGCGCCCAGGCGGCCGCCTGCCCGGCGGTGTAGAGGCCCGTGCAGCCCGGGGTGATCCGGCCCTCGGCGCTGACGCAGACCATCTCGGTCATCACCAGGGCGGCCCCGCCCAGCGCCCGCGCGCCGAGGTGCACCAGGTGGAAGTCGCCCGGCACGCCGTCGCCGTCCGCCGCCGAAGCCGAGGCCCCTCCATCCGCTGAATACATGTCCATCGGGGAGACCACGACCCTGTTGCGCAGGGTCAGTCCCCGCAGGGTGAACGGCGTGAACATCGGCGGGGTTCCCGCCGCGTCCGGGCCCGCATCGGGGGCGGCCTCGGGGCAGCCGAAGTCGCGCTCCACCGCACGCGTGAAGCGCGGATCGCGCAGCCGCAGGTTGCCGTGGGTGACCCGCAGACTGCGGGTGAGGAGGTTGAAGGCGAACTGCCGGGCGGGCTGTTCCACGTACCCGGCGAGCTCCTCGAACCACCGCATGCTGGCGGCCGCCGCCCGCTGGGTGGAGGCCACCGCCGGCCGGCGTGCGGCCTCGTAGGCGGCCAGTGCGGCCGGGACGTCCGCCTCGGTCTCCACCGCCCGGGCCAGCGCGAGCGCGTCCTCCACCGCCAGTTTGGTGCCGGAGCCGATCGAGAAGTGCGCGGTGTGCGCGGCGTCGCCGATGAGCACCGTGTTGCCGTGCGACCAGCGCGCGTTGACCACCGTACGGAACTGCGTCCACGTGGAGCCGTTCCCGCGCAGCGGCCGTCCCCGCAGCGCCTCGCCGAAGATCTTCGCGCAGCGGGCCGCCGATTCCGCCTCGTCACAGAGGTCGAAGCCGGCACTGTGCCAGACCTCCTCGCGCATCTCGACGATCACGGTCGAGGAGTCCGCCGCGTAGGGGTAGGCGTGCAGCTGCATGACCCCGTGCTCGGTCTCCGCGATCTCGAAGCGGAAGGCCTCGAAGGGGAAGTCGGCGGCGAGCCAGATGTACCGGCACCGCCCGCCCGTCACGGTGGGCCCGTAGTGCTCCGCCGCGGCCTCCCGGATCCGGCTGTGCACCCCGTCGGCCGCGACCACCAGGTCGTACGAGGCTGCGAGCGCCTGCGGTTCGGGGGCCGGGGTGCGGAAGCGGAGCCGGACCCCGAGGCCCGCGCAGCGCTCGTGCAGGATCTCCAGGAGTCGGCGCCGCCCGAGCGCGGCGAACCCGTGGCCGCCGGAGGTCAGCAGCCGGCCCCGGTGCACGATGTCGATGTCGTCCCAGCGGACGAACTCGGCGCTCAGGGCCGCGTAGACCACGGCGTCGGCCGCTTCGATGCCGCCGAGCGTCTCGTCGGAGAGGACCACCCCGAAGCCGAAGGTGTCGTCGGGGGCGTTCCTCTCCCACACGTCGACCGCATGCCCCTGCCGGGCCAGCAGCGCGGCGGCGTACAGCCCGCCCGGGCCCCCGCCGACCACGGCGACCCGCAGGGCGGCGCCCTGACGGCCGGTGCTCTGACGGCCGCTGCTCATCGCGCTACCTGCCCTTCCACTGGGGCGGCCGCTTCCCGGTGAAGGCCGCGTGGAACTCCCGGTAGTCCTCGCCGTTCATCAGCAGGGCCTGGGTGTTCGCGTCGAGTTCCACCGAGGCGGCGAGCGGCATGTCCAGCTCGGCGGTCAGCAGCGCCTTGGTCTGCGCGTACGCGAGGGCCGGACCGGCGGCGAGGTGCGCGGCGAGCTCCGCCGCGCGTACGGAGTCCTTGCCCTCCTCGGTGACCTCGCTGAGCAGCCCGATCCGCTCGGCCTCCGGCGCCCTGACCTGCTCCCCCAGCATCAGCAGCCGGGTGGCGTGCCCGAGCCCGACGACGCGGGGCAGCAGGTACGCGGCGCCCATGTCGCCGCCGGAGAGGCCGACCCGGGTGAAGAGGAAGGCGAAGCGGGCGGTGGGGTCGGCGATGCGGAAGTCGGCGGCGAGCGCGATGACGGCCCCGGCGCCGGCGGCGACCCCGTGGACGGCGGCGATGACCGGGAAGGGGCATTCGCGCAGGGCGCGCACGACCTGTCCGGTCATCCGGTTGAAGTCGAGGAGCTGGGCGGTGTCCATCGCGAGGGTGGCGCCGATGATCTCGTCGACGTCGCCTCCGGAGCAGAAGCCGCGCCCTTCGCCGCCGAGCACGAGGGCCCGCACGGAGCGCTCCCGGGACAGTTCGGCGAGCAGGTCGCGCAGGTCGGCGTAGGCCCCGAAGGTGAGCGCGTTGAGCTTCTCGGGGCGGTCGAGGGTGACGGTGGCGACGCCGTCCCGCCGGTCCACCCGGAGGTGGTTCCAGCGTTCGGTCGCGGGTGTGGAACCGAGGAAGGGACTCACCCTCCCGAAGGTATCACCGGTCCATGACTGTCGTCAGGGAAGCGCGATAACTGTGGGTCGATGCCGGGCCCCGGACGCCACACACACCGAAGGTCCCGAGCCGGTGTGCCCGACGTCCCTTGCGATCACGTCGGGGTGCCCTACGGCAGGACATTTCCACTTCGTATCGTTGAAAACAGGATTTCCCCCGCCCCTACGAGCAAACGGAACGGACGGTCCTGCCTTGCCCGATGCCTCCGCCTGGCGGATAGCCCTGCCGCACACGACAGCGGCCGTGCCCATCGCCCGCGCCCTCGTCCGTACGGCGCTCGCCGACATCGAGGCGCCCGCCGACAGCGACACCGCCGAACTGCTCACCGCCGAACTGGTCGCCAACGCCGTGGAGCACACCCCCGGCGACGCCCCCATCGAGCTCGTCGTGGAACTGCTGGCGAACGGCTGCCAGGTCGAGGTCCACGACGGGGATCCGCAGCTCCCCGCCGACCTGACCGCCCCAGGCCCGGACGACGCCCATCCCGACCCCTGGCAGGAGCACGGCCGCGGCCTGCTGCTGATCCGGACCCTGAGCTCGGCCTGCGGGCACCGCGCCACCCCGCACGGCAAGGCCGTGTGGTTCACCCTGCCGTCCCGGCCGGCCCTCTAGGGCGCCCGGCCCCCGACGTCTCAGCCCCGACGCATGACTATGCGGCCGACTCCGCGAGGGTCGCGACGAGCACGGCCTTGATGGTGTGCAGCCGGTTCTCGGCCTCGTCGAAGACGACGGAGTGCTTGGATTCGAACACCTCGTCCGTGACCTCCAGCGACTCCAGCCCGTGCCGCTCGTGGATCTCCCGGGACACCTTGGTGCCGAGATCGTGGAAGGCCGGCAGGCAGTGCATGAACTTCACGTCCGGGTTCCCGGTGGCGCGCAGCACGTCCATGGTGACGGCGTACGGGCTCAGCGCCTCGATCCGCTCGTCCCAGACCTCCTTGGGCTCCCCCATGGACACCCAGATGTCGGTCACCACGAAATCGGCCTGTCCGACGCCCTCCGCGAGGTCCTCGGTGAGCGTGATCCGGGCGCCACTGGCGGCCGCCAGCTCGCGCGCCGCGGCCACCACGGGCGCGGCCGGCCAGTAGTGCTCCGGCGCGACGATCCGTACGTCCATGCCGAGCAGCGCGCCGGTCACCAGGTAGGAGTTGCCCATGTTGAAGCGGGCGTCGCCGAGGTAGGCGAAGGTGATCCGCTCCAGCGGCTTGGTGCAGTGCTCGGTCATCGTGAGCACGTCGGCCAGCATCTGAGTGGGGTGCCAGTCGTCGGTGAGGCCGTTGAAGACGGGCACGCCGGCGTGTGCGGCGAGCTGCTCGACCGTGTCCTGCGCGTCACCGCGGTACTGGATGCCGTCGAACATCCGGCCCAGCACCCGCGCGGTGTCCTTGACCGATTCCTTGTGGCCCATCTGGGATCCGGAGGGATCGAGGTACGTGGTGTGGGCGCCCTGGTCGGCGGCGGCGACCTCGAAGGCGCAGCGGGTGCGCGTGGAGGTCTTCTCGAAGATCAGGGCGATGTTCTTGCCCTGGAGGCGGCGCCGCTCGGTCCCTGCCTTCTTGGCCGCCTTGAGTTCGGCGGCGAGCTCGACCAGGCCGCGGAACTCGGCGGCGGTGAAGTCGAGCTCCTTGAGGAAACTGCGGCCGACAAGTTCGGTGGCCATGGGGGCGCTCCAGAGTCACGGTGACAGGGGATGCTGGAAGTCTATACGACCGCCTGCATTGATATACAGAGCCTTCCCGTGTGAACCCGACCCCGACCTGACCTGCCCCTGCTTCCTGTCCCGCCCCCGCACCCCCGCCGGCTAGGACACCGCGTCCCGCTCCACCGGACAGCTCATGCAGCGCGGCCCGCCCCGCCCCCGCCCCAGCTCGCTGCCCGGGATCTCGATCACCTCGATGCCCTGCTTGCGCAGGTGGGTGTTGGTCGTGACGTTCCGCTCGTACGCGACGACCACGCCCGGCTCCACGGCCAGCACGTTGCAGCCGTCGTCCCACTGCTCGCGCTCGGCGGCGTGGACGTCCTGGGTCGCCGTGAGCACCCGGATCGCGTCCAGCCCGAGGGCGGCGGCGATGGCCCGGTGCATGTGCTCCGGCGGGTGGTCGGTCACCTTCAGCTCGCTCGGCCCGCCGCCGGGCTCGATCGTGTAGGAGCGCAGCATGCCCAGGCCCGCGTATTGGGTGAACGTATCCGCGTCGACCATCGTCATCACCGTGTCCAGGTGCATGAACGCACGCCGCTTGGGCATGTCGAGCGCCACGATCGTCGTCGCCGAGCCGGCGGCGAACAGCCCGCGCGCCAGCATCTCCACCGCCTGCGGGGTGGTCCGCTCGCTCATCCCGATCAGCACGGCGCCGTTGCCGATGACCAGGACGTCGCCGCCCTCGATGGTCGAGGGGTAGTCGGCCTGCCCCTGCGACCAGGTGTGGAAGGGTCCGGAGCCGGTGAAGAGCGGGTGGTGCTTGTAGATGGCCTCGAAGTGCACGGTCTCGCGCTGCCGGGCCGGCCAGCGCATCGCGTTGATGGACACCCCGTCGTAGATCCAGGCGGAGGTGTCGCGGGTGAAGAGGTGGTTGGGCAGCGGCCCCAGCAGGAAGTCGTCGAGGTCCAGGGCGTGGAAGCGGACCGACACCGGCTCCGCGTGCCGCTCCAGGAACTCCCGCTTGGTCATCCCGCCGATCAGCGCCTCGGACAGGTCCGCCGACGGCAGTCCGTCGAAGACGGCCCGCAGGTGGTCGGTGGCGAGCGGACCGTACTCCTTCTCGTCGAAGACCCGGTCCAGGACGAGGTGTCTCGCCTCCGGGATGTCCAGGGCCTCCACCAACAGGTCACCGAAGAGGTGGACCTCCACGCCGCGGTCGCGCAGGACGTCGGCGAAGCCGTCGTGCTCCTGGCGGGCCCGGCGCACCCACAGCACGTCGTCGAAGAGCAGCGCGTCCTTGTTGCTCGGCGTGAGCCTCTTCAGCTCCAGGTCGGGCCGGTGGAGGATGACGCGGCGAAGCCGCCCGGTCTCGGAATCGACATGGAATCCCATGCCGTACACGTTCGCAGACCGGGCGGCTTTTTGACGTGGCGTCGGCTCAGCGGGTTCGGACCGCCGGATCCGGCGGCGGGCCGGGGCCCGCCGGTTCAGCGCAGGCCGAGCAGGGCCTCCGGGGTGCCGGTGAGCTCCGGGGCGATGATGCCCAGCGCGGGGGCCTTCACGTTCGGCAGCCCGTAGTTGGACCCGTCGGGCATGGTCAGCGGGGAGCCGACGAGCAGTCCCGGGGTACGGGTGCGCACGGTGGTCGCGGGTGCGTCGAGCGAGCCCTCGCCGTCCGTCTCGGGCTTTCCGGCCAGGTTCGGCACCGGGGAGGTGAGCAGGGTGTTCCCGAGCTCGGTGCCGATCGGCACCGCCGGCAGCAGCGGGGTCGGGAGCATGTCGCCCTTGTGGAACCGGGGCGCCTCGGGCGCTCCGGCCACCGGCACCGGCACTCCGGTGGCCAGGTGCGGCACGTCCACGCCGAGCGTGGTCCGCACCGCGTCCAGGGGGACTCCCACCGGCACCGCGTCGGCCATGGCCGGGGTGGCCGCGCCTGCCGCGGCCATACAGGTCATGAGTGCCGCAATGCTTCCGCGCGCGGTCATCTTCATAGGTGACGTTCCGTCCTTCCAGGGTCGCGGACATTCCGCTGCCCTGGATGAACGATCCCGCCGGTGGTTTTCCCGGAGTTCTCCGCGAAAGTTCCCCCATACGACCTAATGAGCGGCCGTACGGGGGTCCTTCCTTGACGCCTCGACGCGCCTGCGGCACCGGGGCCGACGCGTCAGAGCCGCGGGTCCACCGGCTCCGACTCCAGCGCGAGGACGGCGAAGACCGCCTCGTGGACCCGCCACAGCGGCTCCCCGGCAGCCAGCCGGTCCACGGCCTCCAGGCCGAGCGCGTACTCGCGCAGGGCGAGCGAGCGCTTGTGCCCGAGGTGGCGCCCGCGCAGCCGCTCCAGGTGGTCCGGACGCGTGTACTCGGGACCGTAGATGATCCGCAGGTACTCGCGTCCGCGCACCTTCACCCCCGGCTGCACGAGCCGGCCCTTGCCGTCCTTGGCGTACGCCTGGAGCGGTTTGACGACCATGCCCTCGCCGCCGGCGGCCGTCAGCTCCAGCCACCAGTCGGTGCCCGCCCGTACCGAGGCCTCGTCGGCGGTGTCCACCAGGATCCGGCCGGTGCGGCGCAGCAGTCCGGTCCCGGCGGCCTCGTCGGCGGCGACGAGCCGGTCCAGCCAGAACAGCTGCTCGTCGTGGGGTACGGCCGCCAGCGAGCGCCCGGCCGCCGCCAGCAACTGGAACGGGGCGAACCGTACGCCGTCCAGCCCGTCGGTGCTCCAGCAGTAACGCCGGTACGCCTCGGTGAACTTCGCCGCGTCCGCGGCCCGGCCGCGCTGGCGCTCCAGGAGCTCCCCGGTGTCGACGCCCCGGGCCGCGGCCGCCTCCAGGGCGGCGACGGCGTCCGGGAAGACGGCTCCGGAGGCCGCGCCCACGGCGGCGTACTGGTTGCGCAGCAGGCCGGCGGACTTCAGCGACCAGGGCAGCAGTTCGCCGTCGACGAGCAGCCAGTCCGTGTCGAGCTCCTCCCACAGCCCGGCGTCGGTGACCGCCGCGCGGAGCCGGCCGAGGACCTCCTCGGTGACCTCGGGGTCCTTGAAGAAGGGCCGTCCGGTGCGGGTGTACACGGACCCGGTGGGACCGTCGACACCGAACCGCTCGCGGGCCGCGCCGGCGTCCTTGCAGAGCAGCACGGTGGCGCGGGAGCCCATGTGCTTCTCCTCGCAGACGACCTGGGCGATGCCGTCCTTGCGGTACTGCGCGAAGGCCTCGGCGGGGTGCTCCAGGTACCCCTCCTCCGAGGAGGTGGCGGTCGGCGCCATGGTCGGCGGGAGGTACGGGACCAGGCGCGGGTCCACGGCGAAGCGGCTCATCACCTCCAGCGCGGCGGCCGCGTTCTCCTCGCGGACGTTGACGTTGCCCAGGTGCCGGGTCTCGACGATCCGGCGGCCCTGGACGTCGGCCAGGTCGAGCGGGCGGCCGTCGTGCCCGCCCGGCGCCTCGGTGACGAGCGGCTTGACCGGCTCGTACCAGACCTTCTCGGCCGGTACGTCGACCAGCTCGCGCTCGGGCCAGCGCAGGGCGGTCATCTTCCCGCCGAAGACGGCTCCGGTGTCGAGGCAGATGGTGTTGTTGATCCAGGCGGTGTTCGGGACCGGGGTGTGGCCGTAGACCACGACGGCCTTGCCCCGGTAGTCCTCGGCCCACGGGTAGCGCACGGGCAGCCCGAACTCGTCGGTCTCCCCCGTGGTCTCCCCGTACAGGGCGTGCGAGCGCACCCGGCCGGAGGTACGGCCGTGGTACTTCTCGGGCAGCCCGGCGTGACAGACCACGAGCTTGCCGCCGTCGAGGACGTAGTGGCTGACCAGGCCCTGGATGAAGGTGCGGACCTCCTGGACGAACTCCGCCGGCTCCCCTTCGAGCTGCTCGATCGTCTCGGCGAGGCCGTGGGTCCGCTGGACCTTGGATCCCTTGAGGTGACGGGCGAGCTTGTTCTCGTGGTTCCCGGGCACGCACAGGGCGTTGCCGGAGCCGACCATGCCCATCACCCGACGCAGCACGCCGGGACTGTCCGGGCCGCGGTCGACGAGGTCGCCGACGAACACCGCGGTGCGGCCCTCGGGGTGGGCGCCGTCCTCGTAGCCGAGCTTGGCGAGCAGGGTTTCCAGCTCGGAGGCACAGCCGTGGATGTCTCCGATGATGTCGAAGGGGCCGGTGAGGTGGGTGAGGTCGTTGAAGCGCTTCTCCAGGACCACCTCGGCCGACTCGACCTCCTCGGGCGTGCGCAGCACGTGCACCTTGCGGAAGCCCTCGCGCTCCAGGCCGCGCAGCGAACGCCGCAGGTCGCGGCGGTGGCGCTGGATGACGGCGCGCGGCAGTCCGGCCCGCTCGGGGCGGGCCGCGTTGCGCTCCGCGCAGACCTCTTCGGGCAGGTCGAGGACGATCGCGATGGGCAGGACGTCGTACTCGCGGGCGAGCTGGACCAGCTGCCGGCGGGACTCGGCCTGGACGCTGGTGGCGTCGACCACGGTGAGGCGGCCGGCGGCGAGTCGCTTGCCCGCGATGTAGTGCAGGACCTCGAAGGCGTCCTTGCTGGCGCTCTGGTCGTTCTCGTCGTCGGCGACCAGGCCCCGGCAGTAGTCGGAGGAGATGACCTCGGTGGGCTTGAAGTGCCTGCGGGCGAAGGTGGACTTGCCCGAACCGGTGGCGCCGATCAGGACGACGAGGGACAGGTCGGTGACGGGAAGTACGCGCTTGCGGTCGGTGGTCGCATCGCCTGCGGCCGTGGTGTCGGGGGTGTCGGGGGTCATGCTGCCTCGCCCTCCTTCGGGGTGTCGGTGCCGGTGGTGGCGGTGCTGGTGTTCGGGGCGGTCAGGGTGAAGACGGCCATCTGGGTCGGCGGCCCCACCTCGGGGTCGTCGTCCCCGACGGGCAGGTACGCCACGGAGTAGCCGTGCCGGGAGGCGACGTCCCCGGCCCAGGCCCGGAACTCCTCGCGGGTCCACTCGAAGCGGTGGTCGCCGTGCCGGACGTGCCCGGCGGGCAGGGTCTCCCAGCGGACGTTGTACTCGACGTTCGGAGTGGTCACGAGAACCGTGCGGGGGCGGGCCGATCCGAACACCGCGTACTCCAGGGCGGGCAGCCGCTCGAGGTCCAGGTGCTCGATGACCTCGCTGAGCACGGCCGCGTCGTAGCCCACGAGCCGCTTGTCCGTGTACGCGAGCGAGCCCTGCGTCAGGCGGACGCGGGAGCTCTGCCGCTCCCCCATCCGCTCCAGCCGCAACCGCTTCGCGGCGATGTTCAACGCCCGGACGGACACGTCCACACCGACGATCTCGGTGTACGCCGGGTCCTTGAGCAGCGCCTGCACCAACTGGCCCTGGCCGCAGCCCAGATCGAGCACACGGGCCGCACCCGCTGCTCCCAGCGCGGCGAGGATCGCCTCGCGGCGCAGCACCGCGAGCGGTACGGGCTTCTCCTCCGTGTCGCTCGCCTCGTCGACCGCGTTGTCGAGCTCCTCCACCTCACTGCCGTCGGCCTCGGCGAGGCGGACCAACTCCAGCCGCTCCAGGGCGTCCTGGGTCAGCCGCTTGTGGCGGGCCAGGTAGCGGGAGGTGATCAGCCCGCTCTCCGGGTGTTCGGCGAGCCAGCCGTCTCCGGCGCGCAGCAGCTTGTCCACCTCGTCGGGGGCGATCCAGTAGTGCTTGGAGTCGTCGAGGACGGGCAGCAGGACGTACAGGCCGCGCAGTGCATCGGAAAGCCGCAGCTCGCCCTCCAGGACGAGGCGTACGTACCGGGAGTCGCCCCATTCCGGGAAGGTCTCGTCGAGCGCGACCGGGGTGGCCGTGACCGACTCCCAGCCGAGCGGGCCGAACAGCCGGCGCACGAGCTCGGCGCCGCCCCGGGCGGGCAGTACCGGGATCTCGATGCGCAGCGGGCGCACCTCGTCGGGCAGCTCGGGGCGGGCCGCGCACTGCCCCTTCAGCGCGTTGCGGAACACGCCGCTCAGGGCGACGGCCAGCAGCGAGGAGGCGGCGTAGGGGCGGTCGTTGACGTACTGCGCGAGCGCGGCGTCCGGCGTGCCGCCCTGCCCCTTGCCCTGACCGCGCCGCACGAGCGCGACGGGATCCACCTCCAGCAGCAGGCCCGCCGTGCACCGCTCGTCCGTGGCTTCGGGGTAGAAGACGTGGGCGGTGCCGTGGGAGGTGGAGAACGCCTGCGCCTTCCCGGGGTGCTTGTGCAGCAGGAAGCCCAGGTCGGTGGCGGGGCGCTCGGCCGTGCCGGTCGTGGAGATCGTCAGGAACATGCGAGCGATTGTTGCTGGTCAGCGGTGTTGCCCGCGCCCCATTTTCCGGCGGCGCCTACCGTCGAAGCATGAGCGGCATCGTTGTTGTGTACGAGCTCGACCACCCGGTGGCGGGGTCCGTCCACCGGGTGCACGCCGCGCCCACCACCCCGGGAGGCGGCTCCGAGCGCGGCCCGCGGACCATGTGCGGCAAGGACACCTTCGCCATGGAAACGGCCGACTGGAAGCCGGCCGACCATCCGGACGCCTGGTGCCCGCCGGAATACGCCGACGCGGTGTGCCCCGGCTGCGAGGCGGTGATGGGCGAGGACTAGGCCGACTCTTTCGGATCTTGCCGGGCCCGCGCCGCCCTCCGCATCGGGTCCCCCATGAGGTCCCGCTCGAGGTCCCGTAGCGGGTCCCCAGGGTGATGACGTCTCCATCATGACAGGTCAGAGGCGGTTTTCGTAGGACGGACGGCACAGCCGATCTTCCTTGTCCGGAGCCCTGCGCGGATCGCAAAATCTCCCTCATGAATCCCACGGAGAACATCAATCACGACGCCGTACTGCGAGCCCGGGTGGCGCTCCTCGGATCGGGCACCCTGCCCGTCCGGGAGCGGGTGGCCGCCTATCGCGTCCTCGTCCGGGTGAGTCCGTTGGCCTATCTGCCGCTGCTGGCGGCCGCGTTGTTCGCGTACAGCCGTCAGGAGTTCGCCCACCGGCCCGGGATAGCGCTTGCCCTGCGCGCCGAGTCCGTCGCCGCCGCGCGCCGGATGTGCGCGCTGGAACCCGAGGAGACCCAACTGCTCCTCACCGCACTGGTGCACTACCGCGAACAGCTGCTCCTGATGGAGCGTCCGGAGGAACTGGCCGCCGCGGAAGCGGAAATGGGCGCGCTCGTGGCCTCGGGCGGCGGATCGCCGGGCGTGCGCTGGGACCTCAGCGGAGCGTAGCGGCCAGTTCCGCGATGCGGTCGGGACCGATGCGGCAGCAGCCGCCGATGAGGCGGGCTCCAGTACGCCGCCAGGCGGTCGTGGGCCAGGGGGCGGGGGTGGCCGGGGCCCGCCAGGTCTGGGTCTCGGCCTCCCAGACCGAGCCGTCGTTGGGGTAGGCCAGCAGCGGTTTCGAGGTGACGGTGGCGGCCGCTTCGAGGGCGGGCAGGACCTCCGCCGGGTCGCAGCAGTTCACGCCGACGGCGATGACCTGCGGGGACCCGGCGGCAAGGGCGAAGGCCTCGGGCAGGGGCTGCCCGGCCCGGGTGCGGCCGTCCGCCACCGTGTAGCTCAGCCAGGCGCGGGCTCCGCTCTCCCCGAGCACCGTGAGCAGGGCTTCGGCCTCGATGGCGTCCGGAACGGTCTCCAGGGCCAGGACGTCGGGGCCCTCGGCCAGCAGCGCCGCGATCCGGGGCCGGTGGAAGTCGGCCAGCTCCCGCACGCTCAGGCCGTACCGGCCCCGGTACTCGGAGCCGTCCGCCAGCACCGCCCCGTACGGGCCCACGGACGCGACGACCCACACCCCGCGCTCCGCGGCCCGGGCCGCCGCGTCGGCCAGCCGCACGCTGCGCCGCAGCAGGGCCGTGGTGCGCTCCGGGCCGTAGCCGCGCCGGGCGAAGGCGGCGTACCCCACCTGGTAGCTCGCGGTGATCAGCACCTCGGCGCCGGCCCGCGCGTAGGCGGTGTGGGCGGCCGTCACCTGCTCCGGCCGCTCGGTGAGGACCCGGCCCGTCCACAGGCCGCCGGACAGGTCGCAGCCCTGGTCGGCGAGCTGGTTGCTCAGCCCGCCGTCCAGGAGCACGGTCCGCTCGCCGGGGCCGGCCAGGGCCTCGGCGAGCGGCCGGGATGCGCGGGGCACGGTGGCCGCCCCGTCAGCCGAGCTGGGACTGGACCCTGGAGGAGATCAGCTCCAGGTGGTCCAGATCGCCGAGGTCGAGCAGCTGGAGGTAGAGACGGGAGGAGCCGACCGCCTCGTAGGCTCCGATCCGGTCCACCACCTCGGCCGGGGAGCCGGCCAGGCCGTTGGCCTTGAGCTCCGCCACGTCCCGGCCGATGGCGGCGGCCCGCCGGGCCACCTCGGCGTCGTCCTTGCCCACGCACACGACGAGCGCGTTGGAGTAGACGAGGTCGCCGGGCTTGCGGCCCGCCTGCTCGACCGCCGTGCGGACCCGGCCGAACTGCCGCTCGCTGTCCGCGATCGAGGCGAAGGGCATGTTGAACTCGTCCGCGTACCGGGCGGCGAGGCGCGGGGTGCGCTTCGCGCCGTGGCCGCCGATCAGGACGGGGATCTTGTCCTGGGCCGGCTTGGGCAGCGCCGGGGAGTTCTCCACCTGGTAGTGGACGCCCGCGTAGTCGAAGGTGGCGCCGGGCTCGGTGGCCCACAGGCCGGTGATGATCTCCAGCTGCTCTTCCAGCCGGGCGAGGCGTTCGGCCGGGAAGGGAATGCCGTACGCCTTGTGCTCCTCCTCGAACCAGCCTGCACCCAAGCCGAGTTCGATCCGGCCGCCCGACATCTGGTCGACCTGCGCGACCTGGATGGCGAGCACGCCGGGGAGCCGGAAGGTGCCCGCCGTCATCAGGGTGCCCAGCCGGATCCGCTTGGTCTCGCGGGCCAGGCCGGCCAGGGTGATCCAGGCGTCCGTGGGACCGGGCAGACCGTCGGCCGCACCCATGCGGAGGTAGTGGTCCGAGCGGAAGAAGGCATCGAAGCCGAGGTCCTCGGTGGCCTTGGCGACGCTCAGGAGGGTGTCGTAGCTCGCGCCCTGCTGGGGCTCGGTGAAGATACGGAGATCCATGTCTCCATCCTGCCCCTTCGGCCCCGGCCGGGTGAATCTGCGTCAACCGGGCGGTCGCCGCCGCCCGCGCCAGTGACCAGCCCGGATGGGGATCGTTGGCTCGGACGGAGCCGGACCGCCCGGCCCGCGCGCCGGCGGCCTTCGCCGGTGCGTCCACCGCCCCCTTCCGCCCCGGAAGGGCCAGGGCCGAGGAGGCCGCCATGTCCCAGGAGTCCGCGCCGGAGACCCTCCGGCAATCCCGTCAGGACTGCCAGACCGGACAGGCAGCGCACGACCCCGCACGCCAGGAGTCCGCGGTACCCGCCCAGGGCGGCGCGCCGAAGGGCCTGCTGCAGCAGATGGAAGAGCTGATGGCGGCGCTGAACGCCGACCTCTCGCAGCTCGACGCCGACCTCCAGTCCTCCACCGACCGCAGCCCCGGCACTGCGCTGCACCAGGGCGCCCGCACCCCGGAGACCGGAGACCGCCCGTCCTACCGGCCCTCCTGACCACCCGGGTCCCGTCGCGCGCGGCGGGACCCCACCGAAGCACCCCCGGACACCGAAGCACCCCCTGCTCGGGCCATGCCGGCTCAGGCCACGACAGCTCAGGCCACCCCGGCTCAGGCACGCCGCCCCGGGCCACCCTGGCTCAGGCACCCCGCCTCGGGCCACCCCGGCTCAGGCCACGCCGCCTCGGGCCACCCTGGCTCAGGCCACCCCGGAGGCGGATCCCCGCTCGCGCACGGCCATCCGTCGCAGGATCGCCCGGACCCGGTCGCTCGACTCGTCGGCCGCGTCTATCGACTCTATGCACTGCCAGTACAGACCCTCGTCGTCCGTCCCACAGGCCACCCCGACCAGCGCTATGCCCACTTCGCCGAGCAGCGCCTGGAGCCCGAGCAACGCCTGCCGGGCGTCCGTCACCTCGGTCAACTGCGCAGCTCTGGGCGGGAGATCGGGCGCATAGCCCTCTCCGCGCAGAGCCGCCCGGTCGAGCACCCCGCAGCCTCTGCCCCCCGCTTCACCCAGCCCCCGTGACTCCGCTCTCAGCTCCGGCGGCCCGGTGACCGCCAGCCAGCTCCCAATGCCCTGCGCGAGGGCCTGTGCCTGCCAGGCCTCGCCCACGATGTCCCAAGCAGCCCCGCTCTGCGCCAGCGCGTGCCGGCCGGCTGCGATGAGCCGTACCGCGTCCATATGCCGTCCCCCGTCCGCACGACATCTCGCCGTTCTCTCCACTACCCAGAGTGAGGGCAACGGGCCGGTAAAGCCAGGGGTATTCGGAAATTGTGGACACCGAAGATGGTTGTGGATATCGCCATCACTCCGAAGAGTGACGGTCTGCCCCCGGAGTACCCGGGACGGGGAACCTCAGCTCGTTCCGGTCGATCTTCGCGGCGAGCGCATCCAGCACATCGACCCCGAGAACCTCACAGAACTGCAGCAGGTAGGCGAGTACGTCCGCCACCTCATCGGCCACTCTGTGCGCGGTGTCCGGCTTCTCCATGACCTTGGCGGACTGTTCGGGCGTCAGCCACTGGAAGATCTCCACCAGTTCGGCCGCCTCGACGCTCAGCGCGACCGCCAGGTTCTTGGGCGTGTGGAAGGGCTCCCACCCGCGCGCCGCCGCGAACTCGGCCAGCCGCCGCTGGAGCCGGTCGATCCGCTCGCCGGCTCCCTTCTCTTCCCCGGTCACTCCACGCTCTTCGCTCATGCACCCAGGTCTACCACCGAGACCCCCGCGACCCCCCGGGCGGCCGTCGCGCAGGCCTCGCCCGCCGCTGCCGCCAGCCTGACCTGCCCGCGCCCGCACGCCAGTACGGCCAGCCGCAGCAGTTCGGCGGTCTGCCGGCCGTCCAGGTCCCGGTCGAAGCCGTCTGCGAGCACCGCCAGCGTCTGCCGTGCGGAGGGCAGTTCGGCCGCCGGGTCCACGTCCAGGACCCCCGGCCCGGTCAGCAGCACCAGCGCGAGGGCGAGGAAGCGCAGCTCGCCCGCGCCCAGCCGGGCCAGTTCGGTGGCGGGCCTCGACGGGCCCCGGTCCAGCAGGCCGGTGACCGGGCCGCCCTCGGGAGCCCGTACGTCCAGTCCGGCCACCCACCCCGCGCAGCCGGTACGGGCGGCCCCGGTCAGCAGCCCGTACCGGGTGCCGCACTCCAGGCGGGTCCGACGCAGCACGTCGGCCAGATTGGCGCAGTCGCCCAGCAGCCGCCCCTCCCCCGGCGCGACGGGCTCCCGCATCCGCTCCGGGCGGGGATCGCAGGGGAACACCGAGCGCAGTGCGACCACCACTTGTTCGGCGGCGGCCAGCACCTGCCGCTGCCCCTCGGTGGCCCCGGCCACGCGCAGCGGGAGCAGCGCGGTCCCGAGCCGGTCGTCGGGCAGCGGGGCCCGGGTGACCCCGGTGGCTCCGCCGGTCAGCCAGGCCGCCTGGACGGACCGTCGCCCGGGGTCGCGCAGTGCGGTGGCGAGGAGGACCTGCCCGTCCACCGAGAGCCGTTCGCCGACGATCCGCAGCGCGGGCTCCGCCTGGACGGCGAGGTCGAGCCGGACCGGCCCGGCGGGGCCGTCGACCGTACAGCCGATCCGGAACCCCCGGCGCCGCTCGGCGTCGGGCACCGCCCGGTCGGGGATCCGGGCCCGCGGGTCGGGAAACACCTCGTCCAGGGTGGCCCCGGCGCCCAGCGCGGCCAGCGCCCCGTAGGCCTCCAGCACCTGGGACTTGCCGCTCCCGCTCGGCCCGGCGAAGAGGGTGACGGGACCGAGCGCGAACCGGGCCCCGCGGTGCGCCCCGTAGGCGGAGAGCCGCAACTCGGTGACGGCCGGCCGCAGATACGGGGCTCCTGCGGCGGGCGGGACGGGGGCCGAAGCCTGGGCCGGAACCTGGGCCACGGCTAACCCCGGACCGGCAGGCCCGGCCGAAGCCGCGGAGGCGGCAGGCCCGGTCAGTGCGGCGGAAGGCGTGGCGGTGGCCGTGGAAGGGGCCGTCGGGGCGGTGAGGGGCGAGGTCATGCGCGGGACGGTACGGGCCGCCGGACCCCCCGTGGGTCCGGCGAACCGTTCCGCCCGCGGGACCTTCCTACGATCGGGGGACGGCCGCGGCCGCGATCCCCTCCACCTCGGTCCCGACGGGCGCCAGCAGGAAGACGTTGCGGTCGACCCGGTGCATCCCGCTGCCCAGGCCGAAGACCACGCCACTGCTGAAGTCCAGGATCCGCTTGGCGACTTCGCCGTCCGCGCCCGTGAGGTCCAGGAGTACCGGGATCTGCGCGATCAGGTACTCCGCCACCTCCCGCGCGTCCGCGAAGACCTGGACCCGGATCACCACGAAGCGCCGCTGCTCCGCCGCGGACGCCCCCGGAACCGTGGGGATCGTGCGGTGATCCACCCGGGAGGGCCACTCGTTGCGACTCCGCAGGGGGACCACCTGCGCGAGCCCCTCCCACTGTTCGTCGGTGACGTCGTACCTGCTCACCAGGCCGCCTCGGCCTTGCGCTTCATGTGCATCCCCCCATCCTCTCGCGTTTCACCCGTTCAGCCCAACACCGACACGAGGCAGCCGAGAAGCCCCTCCGACTACCCCTCACCCACCCGATAGGTTAGGTTAGGCAAACCTAAGTACGCGCCATCTCGCCACTCGGGACGACGGAGATCCACATGCAACTGCCCCTGCTGCTGCCCACGGACGCCGAGCGGGTCCGGTCCGTCCTGGCCGCCGCCCATTCCATGACCGTCGTCACCGACGGACAGCGCACGGAGATCCGTCACCTCGACGGCACCGACCCCCTCGGTCGGCTGCACCTGCACCCCGCCGAGCCGGGCGGCTGCGCCGAGCACCGCCCCGCGATCCGGCTGGAGTTCACTGACATCGCACCCACCCCCGTACGGGACCGCGTGCGCGCCCGGGTCACCCTCGTCGGCCGCCTGCTCACCCCCTACACGGACGAGGGCTCCGACTCCACCTGCATGGAGTTCGGCCGGGCCGTCCTCGAAACCGCCGACGGCGCCCGTTCGTACGTCGGTCTCGACGAGCTGGACGCGGCCCGCCCCGACCCGCTCGCCTCCTACGAGGCCGGGATGCTCACCCATCTCCTCGACGACCACGCCGAACTCGTCACCCTCCTCCTGCGCCTGGTCCGGCCGCAGCCCGCGGCACAGCCGGGGGTTGGGCCCACCGTCCTGCGCGCACTGCCCCTCGCCATGGACCGGTATGGGATCACCCTGCGCCTGGAGGAACGGCGCGGCCACCACGACGTACGGATCCCCTTCCCCTCCCCGCTCGACGACGTGGAGCAGTCCGGGGCGCAGATCCAGGCCCTGTTCAGCGCGGCCCGGCGCAGCTCGCACCGCAACACCCTGCCCGCCTGAGCGGCCCCCCCCAGAAAGGAACGGGCCATTCCGGAAAAGGAGCGCAAAACACGGAACAACGCTCCCCCGACGGCCGGTTGGGAAGATCATGAAGGCAATCACATACACCGCATACGGACCGCCTGACATCCTCGCGCTCACCGAGGTTCCGGAGCCCAAGGTCGGTCCGGGCGAGGTCCTCGTCCGCGTGAAGGCCGCCGGCGTGAACCCGGTGGACTGGAAGCTCGCCGCCGGATACCTCGACTCGATCCTCGAAGTTCGCTACCCGGTCATACCCGGCTGGGACGTCGCGGGGGTCGTCGAGGCGGTCGGCGAGGACACCTTCGACTACGCCGTCGGCGACGAGGTGTACGGCTACGTCCGCAAGGAGTGGGTGGAGCTGGGCACTTACGCCGAGCTGGTCTCCGCCCCCGTCCGCACCCTCGCCCGCAAGCCGCGCGAGCTGACCTTCGAGCAGGCCGCCGGCATCCCGCTGGCCGGGCTCACCGCCTACCAGTCGCTCACCCGCGTGGGGCTCAAGGCCGGCGAGACCGTGCTCATCCACTCCGCCGCCGGCGGCACCGGCTCCTTCGGCGTGCAGATCGCCGTCGCCCTCGGCCTGCGCGTCATCGGCACGGCCGGCGCGCACAACCACGACTACCTGCGCTCGCTGGGCGCCGAGCCGGTCCTGTACGGCGAGGGCTTCGCCGACCGGGTCCGCGAGCTGGCGCCCGAAGGGGTGGACGCCGCCCTGGACTTCTTCGGAGACGACGTCATCCCGGTGCTCCGGTCCCTGGTCAAGGAGGAGCACCGGGTGGTTTCCATCGCCGACTACACGGCGGCCGCCCAGGGCGCGCACCAGCTGTGGGTCCGTCCGGACACCGCCGACCTGACCTTCCTGGGCCGGCTCGCCGACGAGGGCAGGCTCACCGTCAACGTGGAGCACGCCCTGCCGCTCGCCGAGGCGGCGAAGGCCTGGGAGCTGAGTGCCGCGGGCCGCACCCGCGGCAAGATCGTCCTCACGGTCTGACCCGGGGCGCGACCCCCTCGCTCAGGAGGTGATCGGCGGCGCCGTCCCGCCGCCGCCCGCCGGGCCGAGCGAGGGGCCGACCGCCCGTAGGGCGCCCGGTGTGCGCCCCTCGCCCCAGCCGATCTCCCGGCGGTAGCTGCCGAGCAGGCCGCGGCCGGCGAGCCCGGCCTCGTCCCGTACGGCCGGGTCCTCGGGCACCGGCCGGGTCAGCGGGGACACGAACAGCGCGTCCACCGGGCAGTTGGCCTCGCACAGGAAGCAGGTCTGGCAGTCCTCCTGCCGGGCGAGCAGCGGGATCCCCTGCGGTCCCCGCTCGAAGACGTCGGTCGGGCAGACCTCCACGCACTTGTCGCAGGCGATGCACCGCTCGGCCGAGACCAGTTCGATCATGCGACCAGCTCCGCCGGCCGCGTCCACACCCGGTCGAGCCCGCCCGTCACGATGCGGTGGTGCTGCGCCGGGTCCTGCCCCGGGTGGTCGAGCCGGCGGGCCATCCCGCGGCTCTCTGTACGGGCCAGCGCGGACGCGTACATCCAGCGGGCGTGCGCCGTCATGGCCGCCGCCTGCCGGACCTTGACCAGCCCGGCGCCCTCCCCGCGCAAGGAGCCGCGCACCTGCGCCCAAACCTCGTCGAGGGCGCCGAGCGAGCCGGTGAGGACGGAGCCGCGCCGCAGGTAGTTCTTGTCGTACGGCAGCACCTGCTCCTGGACCAGGCGTACGAGTTCCCGTGCCTCCCCGGGTCCGGCCGCGGACCCGGCGTCCCCGGTCGGCCGCAGGCCCGCCCCGCCGGCCCCGGTGACCGGCCGGAAGGCGGCCCGGCCCGAGCCGAGGGAGCGGGCGTACCGGGCCGCGCCGGCCCCCGCCCAACTGCCCGAGGACATCGCCCAGGCGGCGTTGTGGCTGCCGCCTCCGGTGAAGCCCCCGCAGATCTCCTCCCGGGTGGCCGCGTCCCCGGCGGCGTACAGACCGGGGACCGTGGTGGCGCAGTCCTCCCCGGCGATCCGGATCCCGCCGGTGCCGCGGACGGTGCCCTCGGCCAGCAGCGTGACGGAGAAGCGGTCGGTGAAGGGGTCGATGCCGAGCCGGTCGAAGGTGAGGAAGAAGTTCGGCTGCGCGAGCCGCATCGCGGCCTGTGCGGTGGCGTCGGCCCGGTCGAGGCGGGCGTAGACCCGGGCTCCGGTGAGGAGTTCGCGGGCGATGGCGGAGCGGCCGCCGAGGCTGGCGGCGCCCTCCAACACCTCGCCGTCCTCCCGGTAGAAGGAGGCGAAGGAGTAGAAGGCCGTCTTGGTGACGGAGGTGCCCTCGGGGGCGATCCCGTAGGAGTTGGAGAACTCCATGCCGGACAGCTCGGCCCCCGCCTCGGCGGCGAACAGTGCGCCGTCCCCGGTGTTGGTGTTGGTGCCGAGCGCGCCGCTGAGGAAGGCGCAGCCCCCGGTGGCCAGGACGACGGCGCCGGCCCGGACCCGATAGGGCTCGCCGGCCTGGCGGCGGTGGCCGGCGGCGCCCGCGGCGGCGCCGTCCGCGTCGGTCAGCAGCTCGGTGACCGGGCTGTGGTCCAGGATCCGGACCCCGGCGCGGCGGATCCGGATGCGCATCCGCCTCATGTACTCGGGCCCCTGGAGGCCGTTGCGGAGCGGCCGGCCGTCGGGGCCGGTCGGGAAGCGGTAACGCCCCTCGTCCGCCAGCTCGTTCATCCGGTGGTACGTCTCGTCGAGGACCCGGGACATCCACCGCCGGTCGGCGAGGTACCCGCCGAGCCCCTCGCGGCTCGCCATCGCGGCCTCGCGGGCCGCCGGCTCCGGCGGGACGTACCAGACGCCGGTGCCCCCGGCGGCCGTCGCCCCGCTGGTGCCGCAGTAGCCCTTGTCCGCGAGGACCACGGAGGCCCCGGCCCCGGCCGCCTTGAGGGCGGCCCAGGCGGCGGCGGGGCCCCCGCCGACCACGAGCACGTCGGCGACGTGCTCGCTCACGCGTCGGCCCCGGCGGCGGCTCCGGCTGCAGCGTACCGGTTGGCGGGGCGTGCCAGCCCGTAGTTCTCGCGCAGGGTCCGGCCGGTGTACTCGGTGCGGAAGAGCCCGCGGCGCTGCAGGATCGGCACGACCTGGTCGACGAAGTCGGTCAGCCCGGTGGGGAGCACGGGAGCCATGATGTTGAATCCGTCGGCGGCCCCCTGGGTGAACCACTCCTCCAGCTGGTCGGCGATCTGCTCGGGCGTCCCCGCGAAGACGCGGTGGCCGCGGCCCGCGCCCAGGCGGGCGATCAGCTCGCGCAGGGTGAGGCCCTCGCGGCGGGCGAGCTCGGCCACGAGCGTGAAGCGGCTCTTGTTGCCGTTGATGTCCCGCTCCTCGGGCAGCTCGGGCAGCCCGCCGTCGAGCGGCAGCCCGCTGAGGTCCACGCCCAGCATGTTGGAGAGCTGCGCGAGGCCGTACTCCGGGATCTGGAGCTCGGTGAGCTCCTGCTCCAGGGCCCTGGCCTCGGCCTCGGTGGAACCGATGACGGGGGCGATGCCGGGCAGCACGAGCAGCTCGTCCTCGGAGCGGCCGTACTTGGCGAGGCGGGACTTGAGGTCCTTGTAGAAGGCCTGCCCGTCGGCCAGGGTCTGCTGGGCGGTGAAGACGGCCTCGGCGTACTGGGCGGCGAACTCCTTGCCGTCCTCGGAGGACCCGGCCTGCACGAGCAGCGGGTGGCCCTGCGGGGTGCGGGGCACGTTGAGCGGTCCGGCGACGCCGAAGTACTCGCCGCGGTGCGCGGCGGGGTGGAGCTTGTCGGTGTCGGCGTAGATGCCGCGCTCCTTGTCGAGGACGATCGCGTCGTCCTCCCAGCTGTCCCACAGCTTGGTGGCCACCTCGAGGAACTCCCGGGCCCGCTCGTAGCGGAGGTTGTGCTCCAGGTGCTCGTCGCGGTTGAAGTTGCGGGCCTCGTCGACGCTGCCGGAGGTGACGATGTTCCAGCCGGCGCGGCCGCCGCTGATGTGGTCGAGGGAGGCGAACTTCCGGGCCAGGTTGTAGGGCTCGTTGAAGGTGGTGGAGACGGTGGCGATGAGCCCGATGTGCTCGGTGACGGCGGCGATCGCGGAGAGCAGGGTGAGCGGCTCGAAGCCGCCGACGGCGTTGTAGCGGGCCTTGCCCCAGAGGGCGACCCCGTCGGCGAAGAAGATCGAGTCGAGCAGGCCGCGCTCGGCGGTGCGGGCCAGTTCCTGGAAGTAGCGCAGATCGGTGATCCGCTCGGGGCTGCTGGAGGGGTGGCGCCAGGCGGCGTCGTGATGCCCGGCGTTCATGAGGAAGGCGTTGAGGTGGAGGGTCCGGGGTGCGGTCATTTCTTGTCCTCGGATAGGACCCCGGGCGCGCGGCGCCCGTGGGGGTGGTCGTGGCGGGCCGACCGGCCGGAACGGCCGCCGGCGGAGGCCCGGGGCATCAGGGGTGGCCGGGGCCGGGGGTCAGGACGGGACGCGCCACGTGCTGAGGCGGCGTTCGATCGTGACGAGGATCTGGTTGAAGGCGAGGCCGATCGCGGAGATCGTGACGATGCCCGCGTACATCTGCGGGATCGCGAAGTTGAACTGCGAGGCGTTGATCAGGTAGCCGAGGCCCGCCTTCGCGCCGATCATCTCGGCCGCGACCAGGACCAGGATGGAGACCGCCCCCGCGAGCCGGATGCCGGTGAAGATGACGGGTACCGACGCCGGCAGGATCACCTTCTGGAACAGCTTCGGCGTGGAAAGGTCCATCGAGCGCGCCAGTTTCACCAGGGTCGGATCGGCGTTGCCCACGGCGCTGATGGTGTTCAGCAGGATCGGCCAGACGCAGGCGTACACGACGATCGAGACCTTCGAGGTCTCCCCGATGCCCAGCAGGAGGACGAACACCGGCAGCAGCGCGAGCGCCGCCGTGTTGCGGAACACCTCCAGCAGCGGCCCGAGCAGCGCCGCCACCGGCCGGTACCAGCCGATCAGCAGCCCGAGCGGGACCGCGACGGCCACCGCGATGCCGAATCCGCCGAAGGAGCGGGCCAGGCTCGCCTTGCTGTGCTCGGCGAGCTGCCCGTTGCCCAGCAGCTCCCACCAGGCCTTGGCGACCTCGCTCACCGGCGGCAGGAACGTCGCGTCGACCAGCCCCAGCCGCGGCGCCGCCTCCCACAGGGCAAGCAGCGCGAGGATCGCCGCCGAGCGCAGCGCCACCGCCCGCAGCCCCCGCAGGACGCGCAGCGCCCATGCCGCGGCCGGTGCCCGTACGGGGGCCGGCGCGAGGGTCCGTACCGCCGGGGGCGCGAGGGTCCGTACGGCCGTCGCCTCTGCTTCCGTCGTCGTCCCGGCCTTCACCGCCGCTTCCACCGTGGTGCTCATACGGCGACCTCCTCCTTCTCCAGTTGCTGGGCGCGGGCCACCTCGTCGTGGAGCAGGGTCCAGATCTCGTGGCGGTAGCGGGCGAACTCCGGGCTGGAGCGCAGGTCTTCACCGGTGGCACCGGTGGCCCGGTCGCCGAACGACACCGGGACGACCTGCTTGACCCGCCCGGGGCGGGAGGTGATGACGGCCACCCGCTGCCCGAGGTAGACGGCCTCTTCGATGCCGTGCGTGATGAACACGATCGTCTTGCCGGTGCTCTGCCAGATCCGCCGCAGTTCGTCCTGGAGGGACTCGCGGGTCTGCGCGTCGAGCGCCGCGAACGGCTCGTCCATCAGGAGCACGTCCGGGTCGTACGCGAGCGAGCGCGCGATGGCGACCCGCTGGCGCATGCCGCCGGACAGTTCGTGCGGGTGCCGGTCCTCGAACCCGGTGAGACCGACGAGGTCCAGGAACTCCCTTGCCTTCGCAGCTCGTTGGCGGCGCGGAACGCCGGTGGCCTCCAGGCCGAACTCGATGTTGCCCAGCGCGGTGCGCCACGGCAGCAGCGCGTACTGCTGGAAGACGATGCCCCGGTCGAGCCCCGGCCCGGTGACCGGCTTGCCGTCGAGCAGGATCCGGCCGGAGGTGGGCGGGGTCAGGCCGCCGAGCAGGTCCAGGAGGGTGGACTTGCCGCAGCCGCTGGGGCCCACGACGACCACGAACTCCCCCGACCCGATCTCCAGGTCGATGCCGTCGAGGGCGGTGAACTCCTCCTTGATCCCGTTCTTCTTCTTGTTCTTCGTCGGGAAGGTCTTCGTCACGGATTCGAACACGATCTTTGCCATGGCGCCGGTCAGCCCTTCCCGTGTCCGTTGAACTCGTTGGTGTAGAGGTCGGCCGCCTTGAGCTGGCCCTTCTTGATCTCCCCGCGGTCGCCGAGCCAGTCGAGCCAGAGCTGGAACTCCTTGTCGGCGATCCGGCCGCCTGCCTCGGCGACCCCGTAGGAGCGCCAGTACTGCAGGGTCGAGGTGTCCTCGTTGCGGCCGCGCTTCTTGACGATCTCCGTCATCCGCGCGACGACCTCCTCGCGCGGGGTGGTGCGGGACCACTCGATGGCCTTGGCCACGCCGGTCACGAAGGTCCGTACGGTGTCCGGGTTCTGCTTGATGAAGCGCTCGGTCATGATGTAGGTCCCGGCGCTGAACGGACCGAGCAGTTCCACATCGGTGAACAGCGGACGGATGCCGCCGGCTGCGAGGGCCTTGTCGCGCAGGACTCCGGTGAGGACACCGACCTCGATCTGCTTCTGCCGCAGCGACTGTTCGGTGTTGACGGGCGGAACCACGAGGGGCTCGACCTTGGCCGCGTCCTCCTTGGAGAGCCCGCCCCGGCTCAGGTAGATGTCGAGCAGGGCCTGGTAGTGGGCACCCAGGGTGTTCATGCCGACCTTTTTGCCGACCAGGTCGCGGGCCGAGCGGATCCGGCTGTCCTCCAGCACGTAGTAGCCGCCGTAGGAGTACTGGTCGGAGCCGTAGGAGGAGATGACGGCCTTGATCGGCGCCTTGGTGGAGGCGAGCTTGATGACGGCGCCGTTGAAGGCGCTGCCGAAGTGCGTCTGGCCCGTGGCCGCGGACTGGATGTCCTGGGGGCCGCTGATGGTGTTGCCGACCCAGTCCAGGGTCACGTTCCCGAGGTAGCCGAGCTCCGCGGCGAGTTCGGGGAGCGTGACCGCGCCGACCGCTCCCTGGTACTTCAGGGAGGTGATCTGCTCGCCGCTGGAGCCGCCGGTGGCGGTCGCCGTCCCGCAGCTCACCGCGGCCGCCGAGATGCCGAGCAGGGTGAGGAACTGGCGTCGGGAGGTACGGGTGGTGGTGAAGGCTGCGGACATGGCGATTCCTTGTCGATCCGGTCGGGCGGGTCGGGCGGTTAGGACAGGTCGGGCGGGTGATTCCGTACGAAGATCAGCGCGCGGTGGCGAGCGCGGCGGCCTGGGCGGCGCGCAGGGCCTCGGCGAACTCGTCGACGGCCTGGTACAGGTCCAGCTCCGCCTCGGGCCGCAGCCGGTCCGGGCCGGCCCCGCGCTCGACGGAGGAGTCGAGGACGAAGCGGCCGGCGGTGACGTGCCGGGCGCCGAGCGCGGCGAGGACCGGGCGCAGGGCGTAGTCGATGGTCAGGACGTGGGCGAGGCTGCCGCCCGTGGCCAGCGGGAAGACCGTCTTCCCGGCCAGCCCGTCCTGCGGGAGCAGGTCGAGGAAGGCCTTGAGGAGCCCTGTGTACGAGGCCTTGTAGACGGGCGTCGCGATGACGATCCCGTCGGCTTCGGCGACGGCTTCCAGGGCCCGGCGGATCTCCGGCTCGCCGCGGCGGGCGGCGAGCAGATCGGCGGCGGGGAGCTCCCGGACGGCGAGCTGCGCGGTCTCGAACCCGGCGTGGTTCAGGCGGCGCAGCACGTGGTCGGCGACCACGTCGGTACGGGAGTGGACGGACGGACTGCCGGTGAGGGCGAGCAGCTTGGGCACGGAGCGCTCCTTGGCTGACGGGGAGGGTGGGGTGGGACGGGTCGTTCGAGGCCGGGCGGTGCCGGGCCGTGCGTTTCGGTGCCCGGCGGCTCAGGCTTCGGAGGCGGAGGCTCCGGAGGCGATGCCGAAGGCCGGGTCCGGGACGGCTTCCGGGCTGATCAGCCGGGACGGGACCCCGTCGGGCCCGACCGGGACGTCGCCGTCGACGGTCACGCGGCGCAGGGTGCGCTCGTGGTCGTCGGAGTCGTCGACGCCGTAGTGCTGGGTGGCGCGGTTGTCCCAGATCGCGACGTCACCGGCCTGCCACTGCCAGCGGACGGTGTTCTCGGGGAGCTCGATGTGGGCCTGGAAGAGGTCCTGGAGGAGGCGCGAGTCACGGCCGGTGAGCCCGTTGATCCGCTGGACGAAGTTGCCGAGCAGCAGGGTGCGTTCGCCGGTCTCGGGGTGGACCCGGACCACCGGGTGCTCGGTGAGGAACTTGGTCGAGGTGAACACCTCGCGGTACTGGGCGAGCGCCTCGGGCAGGGCGTCGGGCCTCAGGGCCGCGTAGTCGTACTCGTTGGAGTGCACGGCACGCAGGCTGTCGGCGAGGACGCGCAGCGGCTCGGGCAGGCCGGCGTAGGCGGTGGCCGTGTTGGCCCACAGGGTGTTGCCCCCGTACGGCGGGATGGTGACGGCGCGCAGGATGGAGAAGGCGGGGTAGGCGGGGACGAAGGTGACGTCCGTGTGCCACTGGTTGGCGCGGGCTCCGTGGTGGGAGTCGATGCCGAGCGCGTAACGCCCGTCGGCGGAGGGCACGGTGGGGTGCGCGACGGGCGCGCCGAGCAGCTGGGCGAAGGCCTCGTGCCCGTCTTCGTCGAGGTGGCCCTGCCCCCGGAAGAAGACGACCTTGTGGGCGAGCAACGCGGCCCGGATCCCGGCGACGGCCTCGGCTTCGAGCTCGCCGCCGAGCCGGACTCCGCCGATCTCGGCGCCTATGCGGCCGCCGATCTTGGTGACGGTGAGGTCGGTGCGGGTGGCAGTGGACATGACGGGCTCCTTGTTTATTTCCGCAGAGGAAGAAATGAAGGGAAGCGAGGACGAGGGAGATCCGACCGGGGAAGACGGACGGGTGGTGGAGGGGCGGGGGCCGCCCGTGGGCCGGCCGACCGGGCTACGACTTTCGGCCTTCGGCTTCGCCTTTGGGCTTCGGCTTTGGGCTTCGGCTTTGGGCTTCGGCTGGCGGCTGGCGGGGTTCGGCGGGGCGGCGAGGTTCGGCGGGCAGGGGCCTGCGGCAGAACAACGACGTTCAGCCGGCAGAGCCGGTTCGAGCATCGACGGGCAGCCGACGGCCGGCGACGGGGCGAGCGGGCGGTGCGCGGATCAGGTCAACCTGACCCCGGAGCCTTGGCCACCACCAGTCCGTTGGTGACACGGCTCGAGCCCGTACGTCGACCAGCCCGGCCGACGGGGGCACGAACGCCCAGCCCCTCGACAACTAGGCGACTCGGCGGCTCGGCGGCTCAGGGGCCGGGGGGCTCAGGGGCGCAGACGCTCAGGAACAGCGCGGGGCCGTACAGCGACGGCCCTGACACTCGCCCGGCGCGGTACAGAGGCCGGGGGTGTGGAGCCGCGGGGCGAGGAACTCGGTCGCGGTCATGTCCCGGAGACTGCCAGCGCCCCCACCCCCGGTCAACCCCACCGAGCACCCCCCACCAGCACCCCCGACCCCCGACACGCACCCTCTTCGACCTGCGCTTTCACCATTTCCCGCCACTCCCGGAACGGCCGAAACCCATGCCCTGATTTCACGCCCCCGCAACGCACCCGCCACGCACCACCACATCCCGCCCCACCTCGACGCGCCCCCGCCGAGCGCAGCGACACGGCATGATCGGGACCACACCCCACCCCCCGAGGAGCCCGCCCGTGTCCCCCACCCCCGGTGACAGCCGGGCCGCCGCCAACGCCGCCTCCGTGCTCCGCGCCGTCCTGACCCACGGCCCCCTCGCTCGGAGCGACCTCCCGAAGCTCTGCGGTCTCAGCCCGGCCGCCGTGTCCCGGCAGACCACGGCCCTGCTCCGCGCCGGCCTGCTGCACGAGCACCCCGAGCCGGAGCAGCCGCCCGCGGCAACCGGAACCGGACCCGGCGGCGGACCCGGCACCGGACCCACCACCGGCCCCGGCCCCGGCCGCCCCCGCATCCCCCTCGACCTGCACACCGGCCCCCTCGGCGGCCCCCTCGCCGCCGGCCTGCACATCGGCGTGCCCGCCTCCACCTTCAGCCTCGTCGACCTGCGCGGCCGCGTCCTGGCCCGCCGGGCCTTCCCGCACGCGGGCCGCTCCCCCGGCAGCCTCCCCGCGGACATCGCCGCCGAACTCGGCCGGTTCCTCCAGGTCTCCAACCCCGCCGGCCGCCCCCTGCTCGGCGTCGGCGCGGCCCTCGGCGGCTGGGTCCGCCCGGCCGACGGCACCGTCGTCCGCCACGACGCCCTCGGCTGGCGCGATCTCCCCCTCGGCCCCGAGCTCTCCGACCGCCTCGGCCTGCCCGTCTCCGTGGACAACCACGCCCGCGCCGTCGCCCACGCCGAGATCCTCTTCGGCCGCCCGGAGGCCCGCTCCAGCCTCCTCCACCTCTTCATCGGCAACGTGGTCGACGCCGCCTTCGGCATCGAGGGCACCGTGCACCAGGGGCCGGGTGCCGCCGCCGGGGACGTCGCGCACCTTCCGGTGCCCGGGTCGCAGACCCCCTGCGCGTGCGGTCGTACGGGCTGCCTCCAGGCGAGCGCCTCCGACGGGGTCCTCGGCGCCGAGGCCGTGCGCCGCGGGATCATCCCGGAGCCCGCCGACAACGCAGTCAGCCTCCTGGTCGACGCCGCCGCCACCGGCGACCCCCGTGCCGACCGGCTGCTGCGCGAACGCGCCCGTACCGTGGGCCGGGCCGCCGCACTGCTCCTCGACGTGTTCAACCCGGCCGTCATGGTGGTCGCCGAGCTGGCCGGCATCCTCCACGACGGCTATCTCGACGAGATCCGCGACGCAGCCGGTGACCAGGACCGCTACGGGCGGCGGATCGTCGCCCCGCAGGCGGGTCCCGCCGTACTCCCGGTAGCCTCCGCGTCCGTCCTCCTCGCCCCGCTCTTTCGTGACCCCTCCCGACTCACATGAGAGGGCGAGATCACATCCGGTGGTTATAGGTCGTTCACAAGGACCCCCCTAACATTCGAGCCATGACGGTCCTGCCTGATGACGGGCTCTCCTTGGCCGCCGAATTCCCTGACGCGACGCATGAGCAGTGGCAGCGCCTGGTAGAGGGCGTGCTGCGCAAGTCGGGCAAGGAAGTTTCCGGCGAGGCAGCGGAAGACGCGTTGTCCACGAAGCTCGAGGACGGGCTCACCACCCGCCCGCTGTACACCGCGCCCGAAACCGCGCCCGACACCGGGTTTCCCGGGTTCGCGCCCTTTGTACGGGGCGGGCGCGCCGAGGGCAGCGCCGCCTCGGGCTGGGACGTGCGCCAGCGGATCGCGGGCACCGACCCCGTACGGGTGAACGACGCGGCCCTGGCCGACCTGGAGAACGGCACCACCTCGCTGTGGCTGGCCGTAGGCGACGCCGGCCTCCCCGCGGAGGGCCTGGGCCGTGCGCTGGAGGGGGTCTACCTCGACCTCGCGCCCGTCTCCCTGGACCCCGGAGCCCAATTCGCCGAGGCCGCCAGAGCTTTGCTCGCGCTGTACGCCGAGCGTGCGGTGGCCCCCGAGGCCGCCCATGCCTCCCTGGGCGCCGACCCGCTGGGCCACGAGGCCCGGACGGGTGAGGCACTGGACCTGGCGGAGGCCGCGGCGCTCGCCGCGGACACGGCCGCCTGGCCCCACGTGCGCGCCCTGACCGTCGACGCCCTGCCCTACCACGAGGCGGGCGGCAGCGCCGCCGAGGAGCTGGGACTCTCCCTGGCCACCGGGGTCGCCTACCTGCGCGCCCTCACCGATGCGGGCCTGAGCACCGAAGCGGCCTTCGGCGAGCTGGAGTTCCGTTACGCCGCCACCGCCGACCAGTTCCTCACCATCGCCAAGCTGCGCGCCGCCCGTCGGCTGTGGGCCCGGATCGCCGAGGCCTGCGGGGCTCCCGGGGCCGGCGCCCAGCGCCAGCACGCCGTCACCTCGCCGGTGATGATGACCCGCCGCGACCCGTGGGTGAACATGCTGCGCACCACCGTCGCCTGCATGGCGGCGGGCGTGGGCGGCGCCGACGCGGTCACCGTGCTCCCGTTCGACCAGGAGCTCGGTCTGCCCGACGCGTTCGCCCGGCGCATCTCCCGCAACACCTCCACCATCCTGCTGGAGGAGTCCCACCTGGCCCGCGTGATCGACCCGGCCGGCGGCTCGTACTACGTCGAGCAGCTCACCGACGAACTCGCCCACGCCGCCTGGGAGTTCTTCCGAAGCATCGAGAAGGCGGGCGGCCAGGCCGCCGCCCTGCGGTCCGGCCTGGTCGCAGACCGCCTCGCCGCCACCTGGGCCGCACGCTCGAAGAAGCTGGCCACCCGGCGCGAACCCATCACCGGAGTCAGCGAGTTCCCGCACCTCTCCGAGAAGCCGGTCGTACGCGAACCCGCGCCGGCCCCGCTCACCGGCGGATTGCCGCGCGTGCGGCGCGATGAGGCGTACGAGGCCCTGCGCGCCCGCAGCGACGTACACCTGACGGCGACGGGAGCCCGGCCCACCGTCTTCCTGGCGGCCCTGGGCCCGGCGGCCGCGCACACCGCCCGCGCCACCTTCGCCTCGAACCTGTTCCAGGCGGGCGGCATCACCCCGGTCCACGACCCGGTGTCGGTGACCCCGGAGACGGCGGCGGCGGCCTACGCGGCCAGCGGCGCCGACGGCATGGCCGTGCTGTGCTCCAGCGACGCGCTGTACGAGGAGCAGGCCGAGGCGGTGGCCGCGGCCCTGCGCTCGGCCGGCGCGACGACCGTGTTCCTCGCGGGCAAGCCCGGCACCGCCGCGGCGGCCGTGGACGAGTACGTCTTCGCCGGCTGCGACGCGGTCGCCGTGCTGTCCTCCGTACTCGACCGGATGGGAGTCGCGTCTTGAGCACCCCCCGCATCCCCGATTTCTCCGAACTCCCGCTGGACGGTGCGGCCCCCGCCGCCGGTTCCGAGGACCAGTGGCGCACGGCGGTCAAGGAGTCCACCGGCACCACCCCCGCCGACCTGCTGTGGGAGACCCCCGAGGGGATCGGCGTACAGCCCCTGTACACGGGCCGCGATCTGGAGGGCCTGGACTTCCTCCAGACCTATCCGGGTGTGGCCCCGTACCTGCGCGGCCCGTACCCGACGATGTACGTCAACCAGCCCTGGACGATCCGGCAGTACGCGGGCTTCTCCACGGCCGAGGAGTCCAACGCCTTCTACCGGCGCAACCTCGCGGCCGGCCAGAAGGGCCTGTCGATCGCCTTCGACCTGCCCACGCACCGCGGCTACGACAGCGACCACCCGCGCGTGACGGGCGACGTCGGCATGGCGGGCGTGGCGATCGACTCGATCTACGACATGCGCCAGCTCTTCGACGGCATCCCGCTGGACAAGATGACGGTGTCGATGACGATGAACGGCGCCGTACTGCCGATCCTCGCCCTCTACATCGTGGCGGCGGAGGAGCAGGGCGTCTCCCCCGACAAGCTCGCCGGGACCATCCAGAACGACATCCTCAAAGAGTTCATGGTCCGCAACACCTACATCTATCCGCCGAAGCCCTCGATGCGGATCATCTCCGACATCTTCGCCTTCACCTCGCAGAAGATGCCCCGCTACAACTCCATCTCGATCTCGGGCTACCACATCCAGGAAGCCGGAGCCACGGCCGACCTGGAGCTGGCGTACACCCTCGCGGACGGCGTGGAGTACCTGCGGGCGGGCCAGGCCGTCGGCCTGGACGTGGACGCCTTCGCACCGCGCCTGTCCTTCTTCTGGGCGATCGGCATGAACTTCTTCATGGAGGTGGCGAAGCTGCGCGCGGCCCGCCTCCTCTGGGCGCGGCTGGTCAAGCAGTTCGACCCGAAGAACGCCAAGTCCCTTTCCCTGCGCACCCATTCGCAGACCTCGGGCTGGTCCCTCACGGCGCAGGACGTCTTCAACAACGTCACCCGTACCTGCATCGAGGCGATGGCGGCGACCCAGGGCCACACCCAGTCGCTGCACACCAACGCCCTGGACGAGGCCCTCGCCCTCCCCACCGACTTCTCCGCCCGCATCGCCCGCAACACCCAGCTCCTCCTCCAGCAGGAGTCGGGGACCTGCCGGTCCATCGACCCGTGGGGCGGCAGCGCGTACGTCGAGAAGCTGACGTACGACCTGGCGCGCCGGGCCTGGCAGCACATCCAGGAGGTCGAGGCGGCCGGCGGCATGGCGCAGGCCATCGACGCGGGCATCCCCAAGCTCCGTGTGGAGGAGGCGGCGGCCCGCACGCAGGCCCGCATCGACTCGGGCCGCCAGCCGGTGATCGGCGTCAACAAGTACCGGGTGGCGACGGACGAGCAGATCGACGTCCTCAAGGTCGACAACTCCTCCGTGCGCACCCAGCAGATCGAGAAGCTCCGGCGGCTGCGCGAGGAGCGCGACGAGGCGGTCACCCAGGACACCCTGCGGGCGCTGACCAACGCGGCCGAGCGCGGGGACGGCAACCTCCTCGCCCTGGCGGTGGACGCGGCGCGCGCGAAGGCCACGGTGGGCGAGATCTCGGACGCCCTGGAGAAGGTGTACGGGCGGCACGCGAGCCAGATCCGTACGATCTCGGGTGTGTACCGAACCGAAGCAGGCGAGTCCCCGTCCCTGGAGCGCACCCGCGCGCTCGTCGACCGGTTCGAGGAGGCGGAGGGCCGCCGGCCGCGCATCCTGGTCTGCAAGATGGGCCAGGACGGGCACGACCGCGGCCAGAAGGTGATCGCGACCGCCTTCGCCGACCTGGGCTTCGACGTGGACGTCGGCCCGCTGTTCCAGACCCCGGAGAAAGTGGCCCGCCAGGCCGTGGAGGCCGACGTGCACGTGGTCGGCGTCTCCTCGCTGGCCGCCGGCCACCTGACCCTCGTACCGGCGCTGCGCGAGGCCCTCGCCTCGGAGGGCCGCGGGGACATCATGATCGTCGTGGGCGGGGTCATCCCTCCGGCGGACGTCCCCACCCTCCTCGAGATGGGGGCGACGGCGGTGTTCCCGCCCGGCACGGTCATCCCGGACGCGGCGCACGACCTGGTGACGCGGCTCGCCGCGGACCTGGGCCACGAGCTGTAGCCGCCGTGCCCCCGATCGACATCACCGCCTACACGAAGGGCGTACTCGACGGGAAGCGCGCGTTCATCGCGCGCGCGATCACCCTCGTCGAGTCCACCCTGCCCGCGCACCGGGCCCTGGCCCAGAGCCTGTTGACGGAGCTCCTGCCCCACTCCGGGCGGGCGCGCCGCATCGGCATCAGCGGGGTGCCGGGCGTCGGGAAGTCCACCTTCATCGACGCGTTCGGCACCCTGCTGACGGGGCTGGGCCACCGGGTGGCGGTCCTGGCCGTCGACCCGTCCTCCACCCGTACGGGCGGCTCCATCCTGGGCGACAAGACCCGCATGGAACGCCTCTCCGTGGACCCCGCGGCCTTCGTCCGCCCGTCCCCCTCGGCGGGGACGCTGGGCGGGGTGGCGAAGGCCACCCGGGAATCGATCATCGTGATGGAGGCGGCGGGCTACGACGTGGTCCTCGTCGAAACGGTGGGCGTGGGCCAGTCGGAGACGACGGTCGCCGGGATGGTCGACTCCTTCCTCCTGCTCTCCCTCGCCCGGACGGGCGACGGGCTCCAGGGCATCAAGAAGGGCGTCCTGGAACTGGCCGACGTCCTCGCGGTCAACAAGGCGGACGGCCCGCACGAGCGCGACGCGAAGTCCGCGGCGCGCGAACTGTCGAGCGCGCTGCGCCTGATGCACCCGGCCGACGCCGCGTGGACCCCGCCGGTCCTGACGTGCAGCGCCCGGGAATCCACGGGCCTGGAGGAGGTCTGGAACCGCCTGGAACAACACCGCCTGCTCCTGGAGGCGGGCGGCCGCCTGGCATCGAAGCGTGCGGCCCAGCAGGTGGAGTGGACCTGGTCGATGGTCCACGACGAACTCCTGGAACGCCTCCGCTCGAACCCGGCGGTACGAGACCTGGCCCCCACCCTGGAATCAGCGGTCCGCGCGGGCACCCTGACCCCCACCCTGGCAGCGGACCGCCTACTGGCGGCTTTCACCGACTCCTGACGGGGGCCATTCCAGCCTCGCCGGCGTTTGAGGCGCGGGGTCTGGGGCGGAGCCCCAGGAAACGGAGAAAGGGCGGGGCGGGGAGCAAGCCCGCGCAGCGGCACCCCCGACCCCGCCCCGGAATCCGGCACCGGGAGCCCCGGCCCTCCGGACTCGGGTCAGACCGGGTCAGGCGGCGACCAACACGGGCCCACCGGTGCCCAGCATCCGCCGAAGCACCCGCACCCGCTCCTCCGCCTCCCCCTCGGCGAGCAACGCCGCCAGCACGGCAACCCGCGCCTGCGGCGCCCGCAGCGTCCCCGTCGGCACGGCCCCGGCCGCAACCAGGTCCACCGCACCCCCGTGGGTGTAGATCTCCGTCACCGGCCCGGCCGCAACCCGCGTGGTCAACGCCACCAGCACACCGTCCGCGACGGCCGCCTTCACCGCGTCGACAACCTCCGGCGTAGCGTTGCCCGCACCCGTCCCGACCAGGACGATCCCCCGCGCCCCCGCCGCCACCGCGGCGTTCAGCAACACCGCGTCACCACTCACGTGGTGCACCACGACGTCCACCCGCGGCGGCCCTTCCGGCGCCTCCGGCATCGCCGGCAACGGCAGCGGCTCCGGCCGCACCGGCGTCCGCAGCACGGTGACCTTGCCGAAACCGACCTTCCCCAGCAGTTCCTTCGACGGGTCGGCAAAGGCATCCAGCGCCACGGCCTGCGCCTTCACGGTCCCGCGCGCCGCGTGCACGCGCCCCGCGAACGTGATCAGGACGCCGAGCCCGCGCGTCTTCGACGCGGTCAGCAGGGCATCGTAGAGATTGCCGGGACCGTCCCCGTCCGCCGCCCCCATGGGCCGCTGCGAGCCGGTGAAAACAACAGAACGCTCATCGTGATGGTGCAGGTCCAACAGGAACGCCGACTCCTCCAGCGTGTCGGTGCCGTGCGTGACGACGACCCCGTCCACACCCGGGTCGGCGAGCACCTCGTGCACGGTCCGCAGCAGGGTCAGCTGGTGCGCGGTGGTCAGCCGAGGGCTGTTGACGCTGAACAGGTCGACGACCTCGACGCTCACGCCCTCCGGCAGCGGCGCAGTGGCCATGACTTCGGCCCCGTCCGCATCGGCCGCGAAACCGGAACCCTGCCAGCGGCTGGCTATCGTCCCGCCCGTACTGATCACGACGATGCGTCCCATGACCACGACCCTTCCCTCACACAGCCCGAAACGGCCCGCACAGATTTTCTACAAACGGCAATGGTAGGCCGATCTACGCGCAACGCGATTGCGATTTCGCCCCACCGCGCAATAAAACCTGAGTGATAATTGCGCAATGGACGCGATCGACAAAGAAATCTTGCGCGAGCTCCAGGCCGACGGCCGGCTCAGCAACCAGGAGCTGGCCCAGCGCGTGGGCCTCACCCCCTCCCCCTGCATGCGCCGGGTCCGCCAGCTCGAAGAGGAAGGCATCATCCAGGGCTACCGCGCGGTGATCTCCCCCGAAGCCGTGGGGCGCGGCTTCGAGGTCCTGGTCTCCGTGGAGGTCCGCCGCGACCGCGAGGCCGTAGAAGCCTTCGAAGCGGCCCTCCAGGACATCCCCGACGTCATCGAGGCCTACCGCCTCTTCGGCAGCCCCGGCTGCCTCCTGCGCATCGCGGTGGCAGACCTCCGCGCGTACGAACGCCTCTGGATCGAGCAACTGACGGCCCTCTCGGGCGTCACGGAGGTCAACTCCCAGATCATCATGAAACGCATCAAGGAACCGACGGGCCTGCCGGTCTGACCCGGGGGAAGTCAGGTACTCCCCCTACTCATCTCGGCGCCTTTGCGCCAATGAACAGGACGTTCTCGGAAACCCGGCAGCTGGTGGCCGTTCCCCCTCGATAGCCTGATGGGTTCGTGCCCACCGCCTCTGGTCTTCGGCGGGGGTTCCCTGGCCGCGGCAACCATGCAGCTGTGGCTGGCCTGTGTACCGCAGCGGACCGTCGTCGTCACCCGTCCGGACGGGGCGGTGCTGCGGATCTCGGGCAAGGAGGCGCGCACTGACGACGAGCGGATCGCGCGGTTCCTCGCCGGGGACGGTCCGGCCGGTGAGGGTGGCGGGAACGGGTCCGGGGCGGCATGAGCGACAACGACCGGTACGCCATCCTCATCGGGGTATCCACGTACGACAGCGACCTCTACTACGATCTGCCGCCCGTGCGGGCCGACTTGCACTACATGCAGGCGGTCCTGGAAAGCACCGAGATCGGGATGTACAACGACTGCGCCATGGTCCCCGAACCGACCAAGGCCGAGATGCTGCATACGCTCGAGTCCTTTCTGGAGGACCGGCAGCCGAGCGAGACGGCCCTGTTCTACTTCAGCGGACACGGCGAGTTCTGCGAGAGCGACAACCAGCTCTACTTCCTCACCCGGGACACCGACCCGGACGACCTGCCGGGCACGGCAGTCTCCGCGGAGTCGCTGGAGCGCGCGCTCCAGGCCTGCCGCGCGTCCTCCAAGATCGTGCTACTGGACTGCTGCTCCAGTGGCTCCTTGGTGCAGGGCTGGACGGCCAAGGGGACGGCGGACACCACCGATCGGCCGGTGCCCAGCACCGTCCTGCGGCCGGCCGGTGTCTACTTCATCACCGCCTCCGACGCTCTCCAGGCCGCCTCCGCGATGGCGCCGGCAGGCACCTCCCGGTTCACCGGAGAAATCGTCGAAGGACTCCGCACCGGGCGGATCAAGGAGAACGGAGGGTGGATCACCCCTGACGACCTCTTCGAGTACCTGACCTGCCAGATGGTGCGCAGCGGGGTCCCCGAGGAACAGCGGCCGACGAAGTCGACGATCCGCGCGACGAACAGCCTGCCCTTCGCCCGCTCAGTGGCCAGGTCCATCCAGCATCCGGCCCCTCCCCACGACGCCGCCGGGGCCCTGCGGCACTCCCCCGCCCTGCTCAGGCCCGTGAACTGGCGGAACGGGACGCCCGCGACGGCGTGGAATGGCAGCGCCTCCTGCGCTACTACGTCCACTGCCTGTCCGCGCAGGCGGCATCGCGCACGCTGCCCGAGCGTGACAAGGGACGCGACTCGGCCTATTTCCTGCTGGGCAGGGGATCCGAGACGATCCAGTCCGGCCTCGGCTCGGTCCTGTCCGCCCCGGCACAGGCAGCGGGTCTCTCGCCGGCCTTTCCTACGCGTTGACGCGAGCGATGCGCGAGGTGCTCCTTGGCGCCGCCCCCTAGCATCGCTCACTCGGCGGGCAGAGGTCTGCCTGGCCGAATGGCGCGAAGAGGACGCTCCGCAGCTGGTACATCCCGGCGGGTCTCTCGTCACGCGTCTGGGAAATGACGTCCGTTGGTGGACTTGGGCCGGCTACCGCGCGAATGCCACCCTTGCGGCAACACTCCCCTCGATCGCCGACCCCGTTCAGCGCCCGACGGACTGCTGCGTCCGGCTACGGGAAGATCTGACACCCGACATGTGGCATCTCGCCCTCGAAGGGACCGACGGCGGCTCCGCATTGGTACTGCCGGACGTCGATCACCGGGCGGTGAACGGCTTGAAGTTCTCGGCAGCACTGCCGCAGCGCGTCGCAGTGGCTACGGTCGCGGCCCGGCTGGCCGACTTCGACGGTGCACGCGCAGCCCTCGGGGAACCCGTGCGCTTCAACACGGGATCAGCCACCTGAGATCTACTCGCCGAGACGTGCACACGGCCACAGAGCCATCACCACACTGCCCGCAGAGTCACAGGCTCCGGACCGCGAACGCCATGTGCTGGATGTTTCCGACAGTGAGCCACTTTCCGAAGGTGCCGACCCCGCCCGAGCCGTGCGCACAGTTCCTCAGCCAGACTTCGCCACCGCTGGCTCCCGGGCCCCGGAAATCCGGTAGTTCGAGAATGCGCCGAGCAGCCGCCCGGTTGTGGGCCGCCCGGCCGTCTCCTCGGGCCAGCGTCTTGGCGATGACGAACGACTGGTCCGTCGTGTACCGGAGAGAGCCCCAAGGCGGCCCTCCCCCGGCCGCCCGTGGAACGCGGGCCAGGGCGGACGCGGGCTGGATTCCGTAGTCGCCGTACCGGAGGACAGGCAGGTAGGAGCGGCCGCTGGCCGCTATGTCCCGCCACATGCTCCAGTCCATACGCGGCTCTTCGAACTCCCCCCGCTCAAGAGCGTCGGCGGTGACCTCGGGGAAGCCACCGCTCAGCAGTGCCACGGTCCGCCAGGGAGCCAGGGGGACGAGTGCGTCCAGGGCCCTCAGTGCTTCCTTGCCCGCGTCAGGCCGGTCGGCTCGTACCGTGACGAGATCAAGGAGAAGGTCCACCTGGACTGAGAGATCGGCTCGCGCAAGCAGGTCGCGTACGTCGTCCGTCGTACCGCTCCCCCACTCTCCGGGGACGGTCACCCGGATTCCGAGGCCATAGCCCGACAGCCGAGCGATGGAAAGCGCCGCAGCCTGCTGGCCCGCCGGGCGACCCGGGCCGGTCACGGGGCGTAATGGCCCCCGCGAGCTGGCCTCCCGTAACAGCTCGGCGAGTACGCCGGCCTCCGACTCGACGGCGAAAGGAGCGTCCAGCCAGGCTTGTTGGTAGCGCTGGGCTTGGACCACCAGGGCCAGGTCCTTACGGATGGCCGTTGCCAGGTCGGTCCGCGACAATCCAGGACGAGGCGGAAGGCTCCAGACCGGCATGACGGCGTTCTGCGCATCCGGCCAAAGGCCCCGATAAGCTGCCGTGGCGTGCGGCCGGGTCGGCAGAACGGGAACGTACAGCGGTTCGGACATGACGGCTCCCCCTTGGCACTGTCCTCGCCCACCACTTCATGGGCAGGATCAGCAACCCGGACGCTTCTAGAAAGAGCGCCGTTTCAGCCAATTCCTTTGTCGGCGCTCCGGACAGAACGGGGGCCAGAACGGACCAGACCCGGGGACGACATCCCTGGAGCTTCTTCAGAGTTCACGCATGAGGTCGCCGCCCAACTCGCCGCGGACATGATCCGCTTCCTGTTCTAGGATTGCGATGACCAACTCAGCGGCCCGCCGGGCTTCCGCTCCACCTCTGTGGAACTGAAGGAAACGCCCCCACCCGCACGAGCTACTTCGTGCTGCCTGGGGGCATTTCCTTGCTATTCCGTGAGTCCGCGGCGTCGTTGGCCACCCGCACCCACGTCGAAGGACGGCTGGCAGACCTCCTGAGCGAAAGCTTCCTGCACAAGCACCGCCACAGGCCCCACCCGTCGGAGGTGCGCTCCTGGGACCGGAGCATCCCGGCGCTCACCAACGCGCTGGTCGAAGCCGGGCTCGGCGAAGTGGAGATGCTGCTGGAGTACGGACTGCCGCTCACGAGCAAGCGCGCGGACGTAGTACTGGCCGGCGTGCACCCGGCTACCGGCGAACCGTCGTACGTGGTAGTCGAGCTCAAGCAGTGGAGCAACGCCTACCCGGAGGACGACGACCCCCTGCGATGCCGCATCGACGCGTACCCGGAGCCCGTGCTGAACCCGATCGAACAGGTGCGGGGCTACTGCGACTACTTGGTGTCTTTCAACGGAGCGTTGGACCAGGCACCGGATTCGATCGCCGGCGTGGCGTACCTGCACAACGCGACCGAATTCGGGGTGGCGGGGCTGCGGGGCGTCACGGAAGACCGTCGAGGCCGGATGTTCACCGGTGAGCAGCGCGGGGCCTTCCTCGACTACTTGCGCTCGGTGCTGGCACCGAAGCCGGGCGCCGAAGCCGCCGACGCCCTGCTCCAGGGCAAAGTGAGGCCGTCCAAGCAGCTGATGGCCGTTGCCGCCGAAGAGGTGCGCAACCGGGAGCAGTTCGTCCTGCTGGGTGAGCAGCGGCTCGCCTACGAGACGGTGATGTCCGCGGTCCGCAAGGCGCGCAGGTCCAACCACAAGCAGGTGGTCGTGGTGGCCGGCGGTCCGGGCTCCGGCAAGAGCGTGATCGCACTGTCCCTGCTGGGCGACCTCTACCGGCGCGGAGTACCCGCCCTGCACGCCACCGGATCGGCCTCGTTCACCAAGACGATGCGCAAGGTCGCGGGAGCCCGCAAGCCCGAGGTCCAGAAGCTCTTCAGCTACTTCAACAGCTTCATGGACGCCGAGCCCAACGATCTCGACGTACTCGTCTGCGACGAGGCCCACCGGCTCCGCAAGACCTCCGCCAATCGCTACACCAAGGCCGCGCTGCGCACCGGCCGCCCTCAGGTGGCGGAGCTGATCGACGCCGCGAGGGTCCCCGTGTTCCTCCTGGACCAGCACCAGGTGGTGCGCCCTGGCGAGATGGGAACCGTGGAAGAGATCCGGGAGGCGGCCGCCGAGCAAGGGTTGGAGTGCACGGTGGTCGAACTGGACAGCCAGTTCCGCTGCGGCGGTAGCGACGCCTACCTCCGATGGGTGGTGGACTTGCTGGGCCTCGAAGGAAGCACGCCCACCGTGTGGGAGCCGGATGGCAAGGTGCGCCTGCTGACGGCCGGCAGTCCGCAGGAACTGGAGGACTTCCTCTCGGAGCAGCGGACACGGGGCTTCGAGGCTCGGATGTCGGCGGGGTACTGCTGGAAGTGGACGACGAAGATCACACCGGCCATGACCGCGTTGCCCTCGGACGTCGTCATCGGCGAGTGGACGAAGCCGTGGAACCTGTACGGGGACCGCTCCCTGCTCGGTGCGCCTCCGGCGCCGCTCTGGGCCACCGACCCTGCGGGGTTCGGGCAGGTCGGCTGCGTCTACACCGCGCAGGGCTTCGAGTACGACTGGTCAGGGGTGATCATGGGCCCGGACCTCGTCTGGCGAACAGACCACTGGGTCGTCGACCGGGCAGCGTCCAAGGACCCCTCCTTCACCAAGGCCACCCCTGACGAGGACGTCGACCGCCTCGTCCGCAACACCTACAAGGTTCTGCTGACCCGGGGCATGATCGGAACGATCATCTACTCCACCGACCCGGAAACCCGCGAGAAGCTCCGCACCTTGGTCCCGGGCGGTGAGGTGTAGGGCGCGGGCGGGGATGGCAGTCCGTACATTGACCGGGCCGAGAGCATTCAGTTAGCCTTACCTAAGTCGGAATCGGCTGCTGTTGGTGCGCTGCCCGGAACCCGCTGTGGCGGTCTGACGGACCCCTCAACGGACGGACTGCCCATGCTGTGTTCGAGGCTGACCAACGCGAACATCGTCACCATGGATCCGGACCGTCCCGTCGCCCACACGCTGGGGATTTGGCGGGGGCGGATCGTGGGGCTCGATGAGGACGTGGCCTCGTTGCCGGCCCGTGAGGTCATCGATCTGCAGGGCGCCACCGTGCTGCCCGGGTTCATCGACAGTCATGTGCACCTGGCCTGGACCGGGCTGAAGCAGAGCACCCCGAGCGTCGCCCCGTGCGAGCGGGTCGAGGACGTGCTGGCGGTGGTGGCAGAGGCGGTCTCCCGCTCGGCGGGCGGGGACGGGGCCTGGGTCGATGTGATGGGGTATGACCAGCGGGCTCTGGGACGGCACCTGACCGCCGCCGAGCTGGATACGGTCAGCCGCGGGCGCAAGGTGTTCCTGATGCACGACTCGGGGCACGGCTGCGTCGTGAACAGTGCGGTGCTGGGGCTGCTGCCCGCCGATGTCCCGCACCAGGACGGCTTCCTCGCCGAGGCGGCCATGACCGCCGCGCGGCGGCTGCGGCTGCCGTACGGGCAGGCCGAGATCGCCGACGCCGTCGAGCGCGCGGCCCGGACCTGCCTCGCCGAAGGCGTGACCGCCGTCGCCGAAGCGGGCATCGGGGGCGGGCTGCTCGGCCACAGCCCGGTGGAACTCGGCGCCTACCAGCTGCTGCGGGACCAGGGGAGGCTGCCCCTGCGGGTGCAGCTCATGCCCGCCGGCGACGTGTTGCGGCCGCGCGAAGTGCACCGGGAGGACGGCTTCCCCCGCGCCCTGGACCTGGGCATGCGCACCGGGTTCGGTGACGACTGGCTGTCGCTGGGCGCACTCAAGATCTATACCGACGGCGGGATGATGGCCCGTACCGCCGCGCTCACGGCCCCGTACGCGGGCACGGACCACACCGGCCAGCTCCAGGACGACCCCGAGCGCCTCACCCGGCTGATCGTGGACGGTCACCTCGCCGGCTGGCAGCTCGCCGTCCACGCCATCGGGGACCGCGCCGCCGATCTCGCGCTCGACGCGCTCGAGCAGGCGCAGCGGCTGCTGCCCCGCCCGGACGCGCGGCACCGCATCGAGCACGCCGGACTGATCCGCCCCGACCAGCTCCCGCGCTTCGCGCGCCTGGGCGTCAGCGCGGTCGTCCAGCCGACCTTCCTCTACTCCTTCGGGGACGACTACGCGGACGTGATGGGTGAGGAGCGGGCCCCCTGGATGTACCGGGGGCGCGGGTTCCTGGACCACGGCGTGACCCTCGTGGGGAGTTCGGACCGGCCCGTCACTGACGGAGCTCCGCTCCGGGCGATCCAGTTCATGGTCGAGCGCGCCTCCGCCTCCGGACGGCCGATCGGGCCGGACGAGGCGGTCACCGTCGAGGAGGCGCTGCGCGCCTACACGGTCGCCGGTGCGTACGCCTGCCGGTGGGACGACAGCGCCGGCAGCCTCGCCCCGGGGAAGCGCGCCGACCTGGTCGTCCTGGGTGACGACCCGCGGTACGTCGATCCCTCCCGGATCGGCGCCATCGAGGTCGTGGAGACCTTTGTCGACGGAGACCGCACGACGGATACGGATGCGGGAAAGCTGAGAATGGAGTGAGCAGAGTGAGTCGTGTGAGTGGTGTGGGTAGCGTTCTGGAACGGCTTTCCCCGCTGTGGGAGGCACCCGAGATGCCGCCGCGCTGGGTGATCTGGCACGCGGGCGCGGGCGACTCCTTCGTCTTCGACCGGGAGTTCAACATGCCCGTCGACGTGGACGACACGCTCCTCGGGGAAGTCCTGTGCCGGATGCGCGAGGCCGGGGCCCCCGAGGGCGTCGATTACCCCGGCCGCCCGTGCGGATGACGGCCGCACCGGCGTCGGCCACAACGGCCCCGGCCGCCGGCCCGGACGACCCTGCGCAGCCCTGGCTCACCTCGCCCGTACCGGGGCTGTGGGCGGTGCGCGTGAGCCTGTACGCGGAGCGGGCACGGGAGCTGGAGGGGTTGCTCGACGGCGACGAGCGGGCCCGGCTCCAGGGGATCAGGCGCGCCGGCGACCGTGACCAGTACCGGGTCGCGCACGTCGCACTGCGGCAGTTGCTGGGCGACCGGCTCGGCCGGGACCCGGCCCAGGTGCGCTTCTTCCGCGAAGCCTGCCCCGGCTGCGGCGCGCCGCACGGCCGGCCCGCCGTGTCCGACGCACCGCTGCACTTCTCGCTGTCCCACGCGGGGGACGCCGTACTGGTGGCCTTCGCGGACAGTCCGGTCGGCGTCGACGTCGAGCAGCGGCCGGCCCCCGAGCTGGCGGCCCAGGTGGCCTCCGAAATGGCGGAGGTCCTCCATCCCGCCGAGCGCGCCGAGCTGTCGGCGCTGCCGGCCGGCGAGCGCCCCGCCGCGGTGGCCCGCTGCTGGTCGCGGAAGGAGGCCTACCTCAAGGGAGTCGGCATCGGCCTCGGCGGGAACCCGGCCCTGACCTACGTGGGCACGGGCGCCACTCCTTCGGCTCCGCCGGGATGGACCGTCGCGGACGTGCCCGCCTTCCCCGACTACGTGGCCGCACGTGCCGTCCGTACGGGCCGACTTGGCTCCGTTAGCTAGGTAAGGCTAACCTTACCTCGACTGTTCCGCCGGGAGGCCCTGCCCCCGCACCCGCACACGGCGGAACCGAGGAAGGAACACCTTGACCACGGCCACGCTGCCCCCTGCCGCCGCGCACGCCACCCTGTCGCCCCGCACCCCCGCACCCCGGTGGCACGAGGTCCCCGAGTTCTCGGTGCGCCCGGCCCGCCGGGACGACGGCCCTGCGCTCGCCGCCCTCTCCCGGCCGTTCGTCCACGCGGGGGCGCTCCGCGAACGCCCGCTCTCCCTCTACCTCTCCCGGGCGTCCGACTTCCTCGTCGCCCAGGCGCCCGACGGAACCCTCGAAGGCTGCCTCGGTCTGCGCGAACACCCCACCGCGGGCGTGCTGTACAACTTCTGCGTCGCCGCCCACCGGCAGGGCACGGGCATGGGCGCCCGCCTGCTGCACGCGGCGTTCGCCCGGGCCCGCACCCGCTCGCCGGCCACCCTGTTCACGGCGACCACCGGCAGCGGCCGCCTCTTCCTCCTCCACGGGTTCCTCCCGGCCTGCCCGAGCCTGGCGCCGGCCGCCTGGGCGCGCTCCCTGGACCCCGGCCGGGGGGCGCGCGTCCTGTCCCGCGGCCTGTAGACGACGCAGACCGCGCGGGGGACGTAGACGACGAAGGGGCGGGCCCCTGAAGGACCCGCCCCTTCGTCGTACCGACTGCCGGCCCTACGAGGCGTCGAGGATCGCGGGCAGCGCCGCCACCAGGGCATCGGCCCGCTCCTGCGGCAGCGTCAGGGCGGGAGCCAGCCGTACGACGTCCGCACCCGCCGCGTTCACGAGGAACCCGGCGTCCTGCGCGGCCCGCTGGACCCGTGCGGCGACCGGCTCGGCGAGGGCGATGCCCAGGAGCAGACCGGCGCCCCGCACTTCGCGGACCAGGGGGTGTTCCAGGGCCTCGATGGCGAGCCTCAGCCGCTCCCCCACCCGCGCGGCATGCGCGAGCAGCCCTTCCTTCTCGATGGTCTCCAGCACGGCGAGCCCGGCCGCGCACGCGACCGGGTTGCCCCCGAAAGTGGATCCGTGCTGACCGGGGGTCAGCAGTCCGGCGGCGGCGCCGAAGGCGACCGTGGCGCCGATCGGCAGGCCGCCGCCCAGCCCCTTGGCCAGGGTGATCACGTCCGGCTCCGCTCCCGGCTCCGCCTGGTGCGCGAACCAGTGGCCGGTGCGGCCGATCCCGGTCTGCACCTCGTCCAGGACGAGCAGGGTGCCCGTGGCGCGGGTGATCTCGCGGGCCGCCCGCAGGTAGCCCCGCGGTGCCGGGACGACTCCGGCCTCGCCCTGCAAGGGTTCGAGGAGGACCGCGGCCGTGTGTTCCGTGACGGCCGCGCGGAGCGCCTCCGCGTCCCCGTAGGGAACGTGCGTGACCTCCCCGGGCAGGGGCAGGAAGGGGGCGCGCTTGGGCGGCTGGCCGGTGAGGGCCAGCGCCCCCATGGTGCGCCCGTGGAACCCGCCCTCCGTCGCGACCAGGTGCGGGCGCCCGGTCCGGCGGGCGATCTTGAAGGCGGCCTCGACCGCCTCCGCGCCCGAGTTGGCGAAGAACACCCGCCCCGGCCTGTCCAGCAGGGCCAGTAGCCGTTCCGCCAGTGCGACGGCCGGCTCCGAGACGAACAGGTTCGACACGTGGCCGAGCCGGGCGACCTGGTCCTGGACGGCCGAGACCAAGGCCGGGTGGGCGTGTCCGAGGGCGTTGACGGCGATCCCGCCGGTGAAGTCCGTGTACGCGCGGCCGTCCTCGTCCCAGACCGTGCTGCCCTCGCCCCTGACCAGGGCCAGCGCGGGCGTACCGTAGGTGTCCATCATCACGGCGCGCCAGCGGTCGGCGAGCGGTGTCTTCGTGCTGTCGGCGGTCACGCGCCGTCCCCCTCGTCGCCCGGGCCCTGGGGACCGGGCGCGTCGTCCGGCACCACCGTGGTGCCGGGTCCGTCCTCCGTGAGGACTCCGCGCAGCAGCGCGTGCGGCACCCGGCCGTCGATGACCTGCGCCCGGGCGACGCCTCCCTGTACGGCGCGCAGGCAGCCCTCCATCTTGGGGAGCATGCCGCTGGCGAGCTCCGGGAGCAGTGCGTCCAGCTCACCGGCCGTCAGGCGGTCGATCACCTCGGTGCTGTGCGGCCAGTCCGCGTACAGCCCCTCGACGTCGGTCATCACCACGAGCCGGTCGGCCCCGAGGGCCACGGCCAGTGCCGAGGCCGCGAGGTCGGCGTTGACGTTGTAGACCTGGCCGTCCTCGCCGCGCGCGACGGGTGAGACCACGGGGATGCGGCCCTGTTCCAGCAGGGCGGCGATGGCGCTGCCGTCCACGTCCACGATGTCGCCGACCTGACCGATGTCCACCGGCAGGCCGTCCACCCAGGCCGGGCGCCGGACGGCGGTCATCGTGTGGGCGTCCTCGCCCGACAGGCCCACGGCGAACGGCCCGTGGGCGTTGATGGCGCCGACCAGTTCGCGCTGGACCTGGCCGGTGAGCACCATGCGCACCACGTCCATGGTCTCCGGCGTGGTCACCCGCAGCCCGGCCTCGAAGCGCACCTCCAGTCCGAGCCGGTCGAGCAGTGCGCTGATCTGGGGCCCGCCGCCGTGGACGACGACGGGCCGCAGGCCCGCGTGCCAGAGCTCCACGACGTCCTGGGCGAAGATCCGGTGCGCGGACGGGTCCGCCATGGCGTTGCCGCCGAACTTGACGACGACCGTCCGGCCTTGGAGCTGCTCCAGCCAGGGCAGGTCCCGGGGGGCCGGCACGGTGGCCGGCGCCGGCGCATGCGCCTGTGTCTGCGTCTGCGTCTGCGTCACCGCAGGCCGCTGCGTCCGCGTCTGCATGTGTGTCGTCTCCGCCGTCATCCCGACCCCGTTCACGAGCTGTAGGCGCTGTTCTCGTGCACGTACTCGGCCGTCAGGTCGTTGGTCCAGATGACGGCCGAGGAGTCACCGGAGCGCAGGTCCACGGTGATGACGATCCGACGGCCGGACAGGTCGACCTTGTCCCGCGACTCTCCCTCGGCGCCGTCCCGGCACACCCAGACGCCGTTGATCGCCACGTCCAGCCGGTCCGCGTCGAAGACGGCCGACGTGGTGCCGATCGCGGACAGCACCCGGCCCCAGTTCGGGTCCTCGCCGTGCAGCGCGCACTTGAGGAGGTTGTTGCGGGCCACCGAGCGGCCCACCTCCACGGCGTCCGCTTCCGAGGCCGCGCCGACGACGGCCACCTCGATCTCCTTGGACGCGCCCTCGGCGTCCGCCACCAGCTGGAGCGCCAGGTCCCGGCACACGGTGTGCACGGCCGCGGTGAGCTCGGCGGGTTCGGGCGTGAGGCCCGAGCTGCCCGATGCAAGCAGCAGGACGGTGTCGTTGGTGGACATGCAGCCGTCCGAGTCCACCCGGTCGAACGTGGTGCGCACCGCCGCGCGCAGCGCGGAGTCGAGCACCTCGGCGCTCGCGTCGGCGTCCGTGGTCAGGACGACCAGCATGGTGGCGAGGCCGGGGGCGAGCATTCCGGCGCCCTTCGCCATGCCCCCCACCGTCCAGCCGGGTCCGGAGGCCGCCGCCGTCTTGTGGACGGAGTCCGTCGTCTTGATCGCGACGGCCGCCTCCTCGCCGCCCTCGGGCGACAGCCGGTCCGCGGCGGCGGCGATGCCGGCCGTCACCCGGTCCATCGGCAGCCGGACGCCGATGAGGCCCGTGGAGCACACCGCGACCTCTTCGGGGGCGACCTCCACGGCCAGCCCGGTGCGCTCCGCCATCACCTGGGTGTCTTCCGCGCCTCCAGGACCCGTACAGGCGTTCGCTCCACCGGAGTTGAGGACGACGGCGGAGATCCGCCCGTCGGCGAGCGCGCGGCGGGACCAGCGTACGGGCGCGGCCTGCACGCGGTTCGAGGTGAAGACACCGGCGGCGGCGCGGGACGGTCCCCGGTTCACCACCAGGGCCAGGTCCGGGTCACCGGACTCCTTGATGCCGGCGCGCACGGCGCCGGCAAGGAATCCCCGGGCGGCGGTCACACTCACGGAGCCACTCCATTCATGGGCAGGCCCAGCCGTTCCGGCAGGCCGAGGGCTATGTTCATGCTCTGCACCGCGCCACCGGCGGTGCCCTTCGTCAGGTTGTCGATGGCGCTCACGCAGATCAGCCTGCGGGCGTCCGGGTCCACGGCGATCTGCACCTGCGCGGTGTTCGAGCCGAGGACGGCGGCGGTGGTGGGCCACTGGCCGGGCGGCAGCAGCCGCACGAACGGCTGGTCGGCGTACGCGGCTTCGAACACGGCGCGCACCTCGCCCTCCGCGAGCACCTCCGCGGCCGGGCTCAGCCGGGCCGAGCAGGTGGCGAGGATGCCCCGGGGCATGGGGGCCAGGGTGGGCGTGAAGGAGACCGTCACGTCCGCGCCCGCCGCGCGGGACAGGTTCTGCGCGATCTCCGGGGTGTGCCGGTGGCCGCCGCCGACTCCGTACGGGCTCATGGAGCCCATCACTTCGGTGCCGAGGAGGTGCGTCTTGAGCGCGCGTCCGGCGCCGGAGGTTCCGCTGGCGGCGACGATGACGGCTTCGGGCTCGACCAGGTGCGCCGCGTAGGCGGGGAACATGGCCAGGGTGACCGCCGTGGGGTAGCAGCCGGGAACGGCGATCCGGGTGACGCCCTTCAACTCGTCGCGTGCTCCCGGGAGTTCCGGCAGGCCGTAGGGCCAGGCGCCGGCGTGGGCGCTGCCGTAGAACCGCTCCCAGGCCGCCGGGTCCCGCAGCCGGAAGTCGGCGCCGCAGTCCACCACCAGGGTGCCGGGTTCCAACTTGGCTGCCAGAGCACCCGATTGGCCGTGGGGCAGGGCGAGGAAGACCACGTCGTGGCCGCGCAGGGAGGCGGCGGAGGTGTCCAGGAGGATCCGGTCGGCGAACTCGGGAAGCTGTGGCTGCACGGACCCCAGCGGACGCCCCGCGCTGCTGTGCGCGGTCAACGCACCGATCTCCACGGCGGGATGCGAGCTCAACAGGCGGAGCAGTTCCCCGCCCGCGTAGCCGCTGGCACCGGCCACCGCGACCCGTACGGTCATGTTCTTCCGCTCTCTCTCGGTTCGTTGGGCGATCCATCGGCGACCGACCGCAGGCGGGCGCCGCGGTCCGGGCGCCGCGGGTGCGCTCAGGCGTCCTTGCGCACGTCTCGGGACCCTCCCCCGAGCAGCAGCTCGCGGAGCAGGGTCTCGGTCGTGCACACCACCGCGCTGCGGGCTGCCCAGCGCAGGGCCATCGCGTGCTCCTCGGCGGAGAAGTCGGCGACGGCGTCGGCGACCACGAAGGGCTGGATGTCGTTCATGAAGGCGTCCGCGGCGGTCAGCAGGACGCCGAGGTGGGCGTGGACCCCGCAGACGATCAGCTGGTCGCGCCCTTCCGAACGCAGCAGCCTGCCCAAGTGGCTGCGGAGGAAGGCGTTCTGGCGCACGTTGGCCAGCACGCGCTCGCCCGGCCGCGGGGTGAGCGGCGGGATGATCGCTGCGGCGTCGGTGCCGTCACCGATGCCCGGCCCCCAGACGTCCGCGGCGAGGCCGCGTTGGCCCGGCGGCTGGGCGGCCGGCTCGGCGGTGAAGACGACCGGTATCCCGAGTGCCGTGGCGAGGGCGCGGAGAGCCGCGATGTTCTCCACGAGTTCCACGACCGGGGACCTGTCCGTGGGGAGCTCCCCCACGAAGTGGTTCTGCATGTCGTGGACCAACAGGGCGGCGCGGCCGGGGTCGATGGCCCAGGACGCGCAGGAGCGGGGCAGGGCGGCGCGATCGGGCATGGGGTAGGAGCCGATGGCCGGCAGGCCCATGACGATCCCCTCCCCTGATGCCGTGCGTGCGGCTCCACATGGAGCCCCTTCATGGTTAGCTTAGCCTAACCTAATTTACTTCCACCCCGCTCGCACGACCCGTCGGCAACCGGCCATACACGGAGGCCCCTTGGACCCGAGGGGCGCCGGGCCGACCCGCCCGGACACAAGGCGGCCCCGGACACAAGGCAGCCCCGGACGCGCCGCGAGCGCGGCACGTCCGGGGCCGGCCCGGTCAGGCCTCGACGGCCGTCGCGAGGGACCGGGGGCGGAGGTCGGTCCAGCTCGACTCGATGAACTCCAGGCACGCCTCGCGGGTGGTCTCGGCGAGGGCGACCGTCCACCCGCCGGGAGCGTCGGCGAAGGAGGGCCAGAGGGAGTGCTGACCCTCGTCGTTCACCAGGACCAGGAAGCGGCCGTCGGCATCGTCGAACGGGTTGGTGCTCATACTGGGGTTCCTCCAGGAGCCCGATGGGACCGGCGGGTGGCGTCGGTGTGCGGCGCGCGCAGTCCGACAGCGGGCGCCGAGCCCGTGGGGAAGGTCGATCGGGAATGAAGAGAGCCCATCCACTTAGGTTAGGCTCGCCTAATTATAGAGCTTAACGTTTCCCCTTCCCCCTCACAAGGAGGCACCGATGCGTGCACTCGAACGGATCCTGGCCGAGGACGGCTCGGAGAGCCCCTTCGCCGCGTTCGACCTGCCCGGCACGCCCGGCACCGATGAGTTCTGGGCGGCCGCGGCTCCCGCGTCCGCGCCTTCCGGCGACGGCGGTTGGGTCACCCTGTTCCTGTGGCGCGGCAGCCCGACGGTCATCGATTTCGAGAGCTGGTCGGATCCGGTGGTGCTGCTCAGGTGGCGCGACACGGACTGCTGGTACGCCGAGGTGCGCATGCCCGCACGGCTCCGAGTGACCTACCGGTTCCTCGCCGATGACGGATCGTCGTACCCCGATCCCCTCAACCCGGTCCGGGCCGGCGGCGAGCGGTCCATCGTGGCCACCCCGGACGCTCCGCCCCAGCCGTACTGGCCGGCCGTGGGCGCCGACGACGTACTGCCCCTGCCGCGCACCCGGATCCGCTGGGCGAGCGAACGCCTCGGCGGGAAGCGCACCGTACGGGTCCACCCGGTGGGCGGCGGCGGACCGGTGGTCCTGCTGCTCGACGGGGACGACTGGCTGTACCTCCACCCGGCCATGACGGCCTTCGACGCGGCCTTCGACGCCGGCGACATGCCCCCGGCCACGCTGGTGTTCCTGCCCACCAAGGACCGGCGGGCGGAGTTCGGCTGCCGGCCCGAACTGTGGGAGGCGGTACGGGACGAACTGCTGCCGCTGGTGGCAGACAGCGGGGTGCCCGCGGACCTCGGCCGGCTGGTGGTCGCCGGGCAGAGCCTTGCCGGTCTGAGCGCGATGTACGCGGCCCTGGAGTTCCCGGAGCTGGTGTCCCGGGTCGCCTGCCAGTCGGGGTCGTTCTGGTGGACCCCGGAAGCCGCGGACCTGCCGGACCCGCTGGGCGGTCCGCGCGGCGGCACCATCGCCGCGCGGCTGCGCGAGCGCCCCGCCCCGTCCGGACTGCGGATCGCGTTCGACCTGGGCGAGCACGAGACGCGCATGCAGCCCCACTGCGAACTGGTAGAAGCCCTGACGGAACAGGCCGGTGCGACCGTACGGGTCTCCCGGTCGGCATCGGGCCACGACCGGGCGGGCTGGCGGCAGGCCCTGCTCAGGGACGTCGCCTGGGCGCTGGCCTGACCACCCAACGGGCCATCGGCCCAACCGACTGACGGCCTGACAACGACGGGGGCCTGGTTGCCCGGCGGAAT